>NZ_RZTC01000134.1:0-15141 GCF_004023165.1 Mesorhizobium sp. M7A.F.Ca.MR.176.00.0.0
GGCCATATCCTGCACAAGCCGCCGGGACAGCTTTCGGGCGGGGAGCGGCAGCGCGTGGCGATCGCGCGGGCTCTGGTGCGCGATCCCAATGCCTATCTGATGGACGATCCGATCTCGGCGCTCGACGCCAGGCTGCGCGAGGAAACGCGCGTCGAACTGAAGCGCATCCAGCGCGAACTCGGCAAGACGCTGATCTATGTCACGCATGACCAGGAAGAGGCGATGTCGGTCGCTGACCGCATTGCTATCCTGGAGGACGGCAAGATCAGGCAGATCGGTACGCCGGCAGAGATCTACGACCGCCCGGCCAGCACCTATGTGGCAAGGCTGCTTGGTTCGCCGATGATGAACATCCTCAGATCGGCGCGCGGCGAGGGCGGTGTCGAAGCGGCTGAAGGCACGATTCGCATCGACGACAAGACAGCGCCCGCCGACGCCGTGGAGATCGGGTTGAGGCCGGAGGACATCAAGGTTAGACCGTGGGCGGATGGGGGCCCGGGCCGCCCGGCGCGAGTGTTCGAGGTCGAGCCGCTTGGCGGCTATACCGTGGTGACGCTCGCTGCCGGGCAGGCGCGGCTGAAGGCATTGCTGCGCGGCCAGCCCGACATCCGGCCGGATGCCATGGTGGCGATATCCTGCGAGCCGGCCAGAGTGCATTATTTCGAACAGAGCGGCGGAGCGTTGGCACGATGACGGCCGCCGCAAGGAAAGAGTTTCGGGAGGAAGAGATGGGAAGCAAAGGCTTCGAGCCGGACGTGAAGGTCCGCACGAAGGAATACAAGATCGGCTGCGTCGGCGCAGGCATGATCATGGCCGAGTGCCATCTCGCCGCCTACAAGGAAGCTGGGTTCCCGGTGGTGGCAATGGCCTCGCGCACCAGGGCCAGCGCCGAGAAGGTGGCGACGCGCTGGGGCATTCCGACCGTCCACGACACACCGGAAAAACTGATCGAGGACGAAAATGTCGAGATCATCGACCTTGCTTTCCCGCCCGACCTGCAGCCGGCGCTGATCCGTCACGCGCTGAAGCAGAAGCACATCAAGGCGATCCTGGCGCAGAAGCCGTTGGCCTTGTCGGTCGAGGAAGCGGTCAAGCTGCGCGACGAGGCGGCAAAAGCCGGCAAGATCCTCTCGGTCAATCAGAACATGCGCTACGACCAGTCGATGCGCGTCTTGAAGCAGATCATCGACAGCGGCGCGCTGGGCGACATCGTCTTCGCGCAGATCGACATGCACGCCATCCCGCACTGGCAGAGCTTCCTCGAGGACTATGACCGGCTGACGCTCGCCAATATGAGTGTGCATCATCTCGACGTGCTGCGCTTTCTGTTCGGCGATCCCGACGAGATCACCACGCTGACACGCAAGGATCCGCGCACGACATTCGACCATTCCGACGGCATCACCGTGTCGACGCTGCGCTTCCCGTCCGGTGTGCTTGCCGTGTCGCTGGAGGATGTCTGGTCCGGTCCGCGTCAGGATGGCTACAAGGACGACCAGCACATCAACTGGCGCGTCGACGGCAGCAAGGGGGTCGCGAAGGGCACCATTGGCTGGCCGACGGGCGCTGCCTCGACGCTGACCTATGCCTCGACCGAGACGACCGGAGGCGAGTGGGTCAGTCCGAGCTGGGACACGATGTGGTTCCCGCATGCCTTTATCGGGGTGATGGAGCAGCTCCAGCACGCGGTGAAGACCGGCACACCGCCGGCGCTGTCGGTCGCCGACAACGTCAAGACCATGGCGCTGGTCGAGGCGGGTTATCGCTCGATCGACGAGGGCCGCACGGTCAAGCTTTCCGAAATCGCTACCTGATCACCGCAACTGAAACACCAGACAACTGAATCGCTTACAGGGAGGAATTCACACCATGATGCAGGCAGGTATTTTCACGGGCTATTTCCCGTACGGCCTCGAAGAGACGGCGAAGAAGATCCGTGGCCACGGTTTCAACACCGTGCAGCTCGACCTTCATTTCAAGGATATCGACCTGTCGGCCGGCCAGATCACCAAGGATAAGGCCAAGAAGGTTCGCGACACGTTCCGTGCCCACGACCTGCCGATCTGCTGCATCTCGGGCTACACCAATGTCATTCATCCCGACCTCGCGCACCGCAAGGCGAATGTCGATCGGCTGAAGGAAATCATCCGCAACGCCCGCCAGCTCGGCAGTCCTTACGTGATCTCGGAGACCGGTACCTACAACACCGAGAGCGAGTGGATGAGCGATCCCAAGAACAAGTCCGAAGAGGGTTTTGAGATGTGCCGCAAGGTGATCTCCGAACTGGCGCAGGAAGCCTATGACCACGGCTCAATGTTCCTGCTCGAAACCTACGTCAACAATGTCGTCGGCTCGGTCGAGGAAACGGTGAGGATGTTCGCGCAGGTCGACCATCCGGGCCTCGGCCTGCTGATGGATCCGACCAACTACTTCGAAAGCCACAACATCGACCAGATGGACAAGGTGCTGAACCAGGTGTTCGACACGCTGGCCGACAAGGTCAAGATCGCGCATGCCAAGGATGTCGCACGAGCCGGCGACGACAAGAGCGAGAAGCATGCGGACATCGGCGATGACGACGCGCTGGCCTCGCACACCTTCCGCGGCGTTGGCGAGATGGTCCTCAACGCGCCGGGCACCGGCTCGCTGAACTACGACCTCTATCTGCAGCGCCTGTCGCAGAAGAACCCGAACATCCCGGTGATCATCGAACACCTTTCGGAAGACGACGTGCCGAGGGCCAAGAAATTTCTCGACGACAAGTTCCGCGCCAACGGTCTCTGACCAGCTGTGCGCCGCCCTTTGCCGGCGGTGCATCCGGCTTGGAAGCAACAACAAGGGAGGAATTGCAGTGTTGAAATTCGGATTGAAACTGGCAGCGGCCGCGACTGTTTTCGCGGGCATCGCATTCGCCTCGCCGGTAATGGCGCAGGATGGCCAGAAGACGTTCTACCTGCTGTCGCATGGCGGCCCGTCGGATGCGTTCTGGCTGGACTGGAATGCCGGCGCAACCAAAGCCTGCGGCCAACTCAAGGTTACCTGCAAGATTTCCTTCAGCGGCGGCGACATGGCGGCGCAGAAGGAGGCCTTCAATTCCGCGCTTGCGGCCAAGCCCGACGGCATCGCCACCACCTCGGCCCAGCCGGGCCTGTGGACCGAGGAAGTGAAGGCTGCCAAGGCGGCCGGGATCCCGATCGTGTTCTTCAACACAGACGATCCGGCGACCGGACGGCAGGCCTATGTCGGCGCCGATCTCAAGGAGGCGGGCGTGATCTGGGCCAAGTATCTCGTCGACCACAAGATGGTGAAGCAGGGCGACAAGGTGTTCCTGCCGGTGGAAGTGCCTGGCGCCAGCTATCAGCAGCTGGAGACCGAAGGCATCGCCAGCGTCTTCGATCCGTTGGGGATCAAATATGATGTGGTCGATTGCGGCACCGACCCGGCCGGCATCATTGCCAAGATGACCGACTACATGGTGGCCAACAATCCGCCGGCGATCATCGCGCTCGGCGATTCCGTCGCGGCCAGCGTCAAGCGGGTGTTCGACGGCGCAGGTGTGCCGGCCGGCAAGATCCCGGTCGTCGGCTGGGGCAATTCGAAGGAAACTGCGGAGGCCGTCAAATCCGGCTTCGTCAACGCGGCCGCCTGGCAGTTCCCGTCTGCGCAAGGCTTCATGCCGGTGGCATTGCTCGGGCTCGCCGCGTCGGGCGAACCGATCGGCTACGACATCCATACTTTCAGCCTCTACGACGCCTCGAGCGTCGAACCGATCCTGAAACTCTACGACACGAAGTGAAACCGGTGCCCGCGGCGCAGGCCGCGGGCACCATTTCAAAGCATGGTTCAAGCAGTCATGATGATCGCCGCAGAAGACGAAATGCCTGTCGGGAAACGTAGATCGAGCCTTATGCGCTCGCCGCAATTCTCCTCGCTCGTCATCCTCATTGTCCTGCTCGCGGTGTTCGCCATCGCCGATGCCAATTTCCTGTCGCCGCTCAACATCTCCAACATGATGGCGTTCCTGCCCGAGCTCGGCATTATCGCGCTCGGCATGACGCTGCTTCTGACGGCGGGCGAATTCGACCTGTCGGTTGGTGCCGTGTTCGGGCTGGCGCCGGTCGTCGTCATGCTTCTGGTGCAGAACGGAGGCGTCGATATCGGCATCGCGCTTCTGGCCGGGCTTCTGCTGTGCATCGCCATCGGCGCCATCAACGGGCTGATCGTCACCAAGATCGGCATTTCGTCCTTCCTGGTCACGCTGTCCATGCTGCTCGTGGTGCGCGGGGCGGCGCTCTACATCACGCAGGGCTTTCCGCTGAAATCCTGGGACCAGCCAGGCTTTTTCGTCACGCTGCTGGCCGGCAGCTTCAATGTCGGGTCGTTCCGGTTCTACACCTCGCTGTGGTGGTTCATCGGTCTCTCGCTGCTGGCGATCTACGTGCTGCGCTATGCCAAGCTCGGCAACTGGATCAGCGCCATCGGTTCCAACCGGAACGCGGCGGTGGCGCGCGGCGTGCCGGCGGACGCCGTCAAGGTGTGGCTGTTCATCCTGACTTCGGTCCTTGCGGGACTGGCCGGCATGATCAGCGCCTTCCGCATCTCGGCCGCCTCACCGGTGGCCGGCACCGGCTACGAGCTCGAAGTGATCGCCATGGTGGTGGTCGGCGGCACGGCGCTGACCGGCGGACGCGGCACGATCCTCGGCACCATCGTCGGCGCGCTGATGCTGCGCGCGATCCGCAACGGCATCGTGCTGATCGGCGTGCCGGGCCTCGCCTACAACATCTTCGTCGGCCTCATCATCCTCGCCATGCTCATCCTGCACGCTTTGCTGCAGAAGAACGCCGCAAGGGGCTGATCATGGAAGTTCTCCGGCTGCAGAATCTGCAAAAATCCTTCGGCAGCGTTCGGGCGCTGAAGAATGCGTCCTTTGCTCTCAAGGAGGGCGAGGTTGTGGCCTTGCTCGGCGACAATGGCGCCGGCAAATCGACGCTTATCAAGGCGATTTCCGGTGTGTTTCCGATAGACCGTGGCGACATCTATGTGCGCGGCGAGAAGGTCTCGATCCGCTCGACGCGCGATGCGATGGACCTCGGCATCGAGACCATTCACCAGGATACGTCTCTGGCGCCGGATCTCAGCATTGCGCGCAATCTTTTCCTTGGGCGCGAACCGGTCAAGCTGAAATGGCTGGGCGTGTTCGCGCCGCTCGATTTCGCCAAATTGCGCGATGCGGCGTCGGCGCTGTTGAAGCGCGTCGGCATCTCGAAAAAACTCGACGCCGATGCGCTGGTCTCGACGCTGTCGGGTGGCGAGCGGCAGTCGATTGCGATTTCTCGCGCCATGCAGTTCTCCGCCAAGGTCATCATCCTCGACGAGCCGACCAACAATCTCGGTGTCGAGGAAACCCATGGCGTGCTGCGCTTCGTCAAGGAGGTGCGCGACGCCGGTCATTCCGTGCTTTTGATCACCCACAACATCCACCACGTGTTCCAGGTCGCCGACCGCATCATCGTCATGCGCCGCGGCGAGATCGTCGCCGAGCAGACGGTTGCCGATACCGATCTCCTGACCGTGGAGAGCATCATCACCGGCGCCGACATGTCGGCCCTGCTGAAAGAGACGAGAGCGAAGTGAAGAAGTTGGCCGTCACATGGTAGAACTCTACGGCAAGACGCTTTCGCGCCGGCAGGTGTCGGAACGTTCGGGCATGCTGTCGCAATTTGCCGGCGTGCGGCTGATGACGCTTGGCGACGGAGTGGAACGCGGCATCCGCATGCTGGAGTTCCGTACCGGCACGGGGCTGCGCTTCACGACCCTGGTTGACCGGGCGCTCGACATCGCCGACTGCGACTTCAAGGGCCAGGCGATCGGCTGGCATTCGCCGAGCGGTTTTCGCCATCCCGGCCTGCACGATTATGAGGGGGAAGGCGGGCTCGCCTGGGCGCGCTCGTTTTCAGGCCTGCTTGTCACCTGCGGCCTCGACCACATATTGGGCCGCGAAGAGGTGCCTGCCGATAGCTACAACTACCCGGGCAAGAAGACCGTGATCCATTCGCTGCATGGTCGCGTCGGCACCATTCCAGCGCGGTTGACCGGTTATGGCGAGGCCTGGGATGGCGACCGCTGCGTGCTTTGGGCCGAAGGCATCGTTCAGCAATCGGCGGTGTTCGGCGAGGATTTGCATCTGATCCGGCGTATCGAGGCCGATGTCGGCGGCAACGAGATCCGGCTGTCGGACCGCGTCGTCAACCATGGCTTCAATCGCACGCCGCACATGTATTTTTACCACGTCAATGTCAGCCACCCCTTGCTCGACGAGGGTTCGCGTTATCTGGCGCCGATCCGCGACGTCGTCTGGGCTGGCCATGCAGGCGAACGCTACGAGGCGCAGAAGGTCGGCTACCGCACCGTGCCGGCGCCGCGACTGGGCTTCAGCGAGCAGGTCTGGCAGCATGAGATGGCGGCCGACGCCAATGGCGAGGTGCCGGTGGCGGTGGTCAATGACGGCATAGGGCTTGGCCTGGAAGTGATCACGCGCAAGGATCAGCTGCCTTGCGCCTACCAATGGCAGAATTTCCAGGCAGGGCAGTATGCGCTGGGCATAGAGCCCTCGACACACCATGTCTTGGGCAATCTCGCGGCGCGCGAGCGAGGCGAGATGATTTGGCTGGAGCATGGCGAAGGCCGTTCTTACGACGCGGTGTTCCGGGTGCTCGACGGCGCCGGCGCGATCGCCGCGGCCGAAGCAAAGATCGCGTCGATCGCCAGGCAGCCGCAACAGGATTATCCTGTGCCGTCGGGCAATTTTCCGGGATTGGCGGACAGGGCATGATGCGAAACGAATGCTCCGGCTGGCGGGCCGGAAATCGGAGGTCGATGTGATGGAGAAAAAGCGTGACTACAGCCTGGTCGGGGAAAGCACGCGCATCGCGATCGAGACTGGTCTGGCCTCGGCCGAGTGGTATCACACCGATGTGCCGCGCAAGGCGATGAAAGAGCTGATGCAACGCTCGGACGGGCCGGCGATCCGCGACACGATCATCTGGATCGTTGCCATATTGGGCTCTGCCGCCGGGATCGTCTGGTTCTGGGGCACGTGGTGGGTGGTGCCGTTCTTGCTCGTCTATGGCGTGCTCTACGGCTCGTCCAGCGACTCGCGCTGGCACGAGTGCGGCCACGGCACCGCCTTCCGCACGCGCTGGATGAACGATGCCGTCTACCAGATCGCCAGCTTCATGCTGATGCGCAACCCGGTGACCTGGCGCTGGAGCCATGCCCGCCATCACACCGACACGATCATCGTCGGCCGCGACGCCGAGATCGCGGTGATGCGTCCGCCGGACCTGCTACGCGCCGCACTCGCCTTCACCGGCATTCTCGATTTCCGCTATTCGCTGCCGACGCTGGTGCGCAATGCGTTCGGCAGCATCTCGCCCGACGAGAAAAGCTTTATCCCCGAGATGGAACTTCACAAGGTGGTCACAGCCGCGCGCTGGCATGTCGCCATCTATGCCGCGGCGATCGTGCTGGCGCTCTATCTGTGGTCGTTCCTGCCGCTGGTGCTGATCGGTCTGCCGCGCCTCTACGGCAGCTGGCACATGGTGCTGACCGGCCTGCTGCAGCATATTGGCCTGGCCGATAATGTCACCGACCACCGGCTGAACACGCGCACCGTCTACATGAACCCGATCAGCCGCTTCATCTACTGGAACATGAACTATCATGTCGAACACCACATGTTCCCGATGGTGCCGTATCACGCGCTGCCGAGGCTGCATGAATTAATCAAGCACGATCTGCCCGAGCCGAACCCTTCGATGTGGCATGCCTATCGCGAGGTCTGGCCGGTGCTGCTGAAGCAGCTTCAGTACGAGGACTATTTTCTCAAGCGTGAATTGCCGCCGACGGCCAAGCCATACCGGGACGAGTTCCATGCGCTGACCGTTCCGGCGGCGGCGGAATAGAGTTGCAGGAGACGAGAGATGGCCGACTGGGTTGAAGCGTGCGGCGTCGACGATGTCGAGGAAGAGGATGTCATCCGCTTCGATCATGGCGGGCGTACCTTCGCCATCTATCGCAGTCCCGATGACGAGTACTTCGCAACCGACGGGTACTGCACGCATGAGAAGGCGCATCTGGCCGATGGGCTGGTGATGGACGACATCATCGAATGCCCCAAGCACAATGGCCGCTTCAACTACAAGACGGGTGTGGCCCGAGGCGCACCGGTATGCGTCAATCTCGCCACCTATCCAGTGAAGGTCGAGGCTGGCAAAGTGATGATCGAGATCGGCTGACCTGCCGCCGAATGCAACTGAGGGAACCCTGTTGATGAGCCGAAAAAGACCGACGGTGGCGGATTTGCGCGCCATGAAAGGCAAGCGCCAGCTGACCATGCTGCGTGTGCTGACGATGGACGAGGCAGAGGCCGCGGAGCGCGCAGGGGTCGACATCGTCTCGGTGCCGCCCGAACTGGTGCTCAACCCGCAATACCGGGACGCCGCACCCAGCCTGTTCACCATGCCGGGCGACAATTTCTACGAGATCGGAACGGCGGACGATTTCTTGCGCTGGGCTTTCCGGCTCTACAAGGCCGGCGCCGACGCGGTCTATTGCAGCGCCGGCTACGCCACGATCAAGCGGATGGCCGATGACAATATCCCGGTGATCGGCCATGTCGGGCTGATCCCGTCACGGGCCACCTGGACCGGCGGCTTCAAGGCGGTCGGCAAGACCGCCGACACCGCCATGGAGGTCTTCGCGGCGGTGAAACAACTGGAGGCCGCAGGCGCCATCGGCGCCGAGATCGAGGTCGTGCCGGTCGAGGTGGCCAAGGCGATCTCGGAACGCACATCGTTGATCATGCTGTCAATGGGAGCGGGCACCGGTTGCGATGCGCAATATCTGTTCGCCGACGACATCCTCGGCCAGAACCGGGGCCACATGCCTCGCCATTCCAAGGTCTATCGCAATTTCGCCGCCGAATATGATCGTTTGCAGGCCGAGCGCATCGCCGCGTTCTCGGAGTATGTTGCCGATGTCAACAGTCTCGCCTATCCCGAAAACAAGCATGTGGTGCATATGGATCCGGCTGAGCTCAGCCTGTTCATGAAAAGGGTCGACAGGGCGTGAAATCTCAAGACAATAATGCGACGGACGACGCCGCGCCGGTTCATATTCTTACGCTTTCCTGCGAGGACCGGCCGGGGATCGTCGCCGCCGTCACGGCGGAGCTTGCCGCGAACGGCGCCAACATCGCCGAAAGCAGCCAGTTCTGGGACCGGCAGACCAATCGCTTTTTCATGCGGATCGCCTTCATCAGCCCGCCAGGCTCGACCAGGGACAGCCTGGAGCGGGCCTTGAAATCAAGCGTCGACCGCTTCGGCATGAAGACCGCGCTCGTCGATCAGGGGCGCCGCCCGAAGATCATCGTCATGGTCTCCAAGTTCGACCATGCGCTTCTCCATCTGCTGTACCAGATCAGGGTCGGCTGGCTGAACGCGGAGGTTGCCGCCGTCGTCTCCAACCACGAGGATGCCCGCCGCTTCGCCGAGTTGGAAGGCATTCCCTATCACCATTGGCCGACCACCAGGGAGAACAAGGCCGAACAGGAACAGAAGCTGCTGGACCTGGTGCAGCGGACAGGGGCCGAACTGGTCATCCTGGCGCGCTACATGCAGGTCTTCTCGAAAGGCCTGTCGGACCGGCTGTTCGGACGGGCGATCAACATCCACCATTCCTTCCTGCCGAGCTTCAAGGGCGCCAAGCCTTATCACCAGGCCTTCGACCGCGGCGTCAAGCTGATCGGTGCGACGGCGCATTACGTCACCTCCGACCTCGACGAGGGCCCGATCATCGACCAGGAGACCGAACGCGTCACCCACGCGATGAGCGCCGAGGATTTCGTTGCAGTCGGGCGCGACATCGAAAGCTGGGTGCTGGCGCGCGCGGTCAAGCTGCATCTCGAAGCCCGCGTCATGCTCAACGGCCACAAGACCATCGTCTTCTGAGAAGCCACGTCAGGCCGGCCAACTGCCGCCGGCGAGCGCGGCGTAAAGCGTCTCGGCGTCGATACCGAGCGGCCGGTCCTCTTTCAGCATGGGGACGAGCGAGCGTATCGCCGTGTGAATTGCGGCGGTGCGTGGCGCCAATGTGAAGCCGTCGCGCAGGTCGATGGCCTGTGCGGCGGCCATCAATTCGAAGGCGATCAGGCGGCGCCACAGCGCAATCATCCCGGCGCATTTTGCCACCGCCAGAGGCGTCTGCGTGGCGTGATCCTCGACGCCTTCCGACACGGCCAGGAAGTCGAGCATCACCGGATTGGCCTTGTGGCGGATGGCGGCCAGGATCGACGTCACCGTCTTCTGCAGCGGTACGAGGCCGGCCGAGGCGCCGCCGACCGGCGACAGATATTTCGGCAGGCCATTGCGGCCCGAACCGGTGAGCTGGATGAAGCGCGCTGCACTGGCCGCGGCACATTGGGCGATCGCCAGGCCGAGCGTCTCGAAGGCGAGCGCCAGCGAGGCTGTGTGGAAATTGCCGGTCGACAGCACCAGCTCATCATCGCCCAGCACCAGCGGGTTGTCGGCGGCGGCGTTGAGTTCGATCTCGACAGCCTGTCTCGCCTGACCGATCGCCTCGATCAGCGCGCCATGGATCGACGGCATGCAGCGGATCGACAGCGGGTCCTGCAAGGTGGTCGGCGCCGGCGCGTCGTCTCGGGCGAGCAGATCGTGCAGCACCTTGGCTGCTTGCTGCTGGCCTGCCGCCGGACGCGCCATATGCAGGCGCGGATCGAGGATGGTGCGGTTGGCACCGATGCCTTCCATGGTCAGCGCACCGGCCTGCTGTTGCCGGGCAAGGGCGGTCAGCGCATCCGTCACTGCAAGCGCGCCGCTGCCGGCGGATACCGCCGAGGCGTTGATCAGCGACAGGCCGTCCTTCGGCGCCAGGCTGATGGGGGCGAGGCGCGCCATCATCAGCGCCTTGGCCGCCGGCATGAGACGGCCCTGATAGTCGGCTTCGCCATCGCCGGTGAGCATGCGGGCGAGTGCCGTCATCAACACCAGGTCGCCGGCGCCGATCGAGCCGAGCGACGGCATGACGGGATGGACGCCGGCATTGAGCGCGTCGACCAAAGCGACGAAGACGGAAGGCGACAGGCCGGAGCCGCCGACCGAGAGCATCGCGGCGCGGGCGGCCATGGTTGCCCGCACGGCTTCGACCGGCAGCACCTCGCCGACGGCGCCGCTGCGTCCTTCAAGCAACTGGCGCTGGAAGGCGCCGGCGTCGCCGTCGACCGCGGTGCCGAGATTGGCGCCGAGCCCGGTGTTCAGGCCATAGATCTTCTGGCCGGATGCGGCGGCTTGGTCGAGCACTTTTCGTGCCTTTTCCAGCCTGCCGATGACATCGGGTCCAATCTCCACCTTGCGCCCATCGCGGGCGACCGCAGCGACATCGTCAATACCGACACCGGTTCCGGTGAGGACGAGCGCGCTCATGCGAAGCGCAGCCGCTGGCCGATGCCTTGCACTTGGGCCTTGGCCAGCATCGCCTTACCCAGCGCAATGTCGGACAGCGACAGGCCGCGATGCCAGAACAGGATCGTTTCGGCGTCGCTTTCGCGCCCGGCTTTCAGACCGGCGGCGATCTGGCCAAGCTCGGCATGCAGCGTCTTCTCGCTCAGCCGCCCGGTCTCGACATGGGCGCGCAGCGAGCCGAACTTGCCGCCCTTGCACTGGCCCCAATCGTCGACGACGATCTTCTGCATAATATCGGTCAACGACAGTTCCACCGCGCTCATCGTGCCGTAGAGCACGACCAACGCGCCGGGCTTGATCCATTCGGTCTTGAGCAATGGCTGCGGCTCCGGCAACCGCGAGGCCTCGACGACAATGTCGGCGCCCTCGATGCAGCTTTTCCAGTCGGCGACCGCCGTCACCGTCTTGCCGGTCTTGCCGAGATCGGCGGACAGTCTGGCGGCAAAACCGTCGCGGCTTTCCGGGCGGCGCGAATGGACGCGGATCTCGTCGAAATCGAAGAGATAGTCGAGCAGGCGGACATTCCAGTAGGCGGTGCCGCGCGCGCCGATATGGGCCAGCACTTTGGAATTCTTTCGCGCCAGATGCCTGGCGCCGATGGCGGTGACGGCGCCTGTGCGCATGTCGGTGATGACGGTGGCGTCGAGGATGGCGCGCGGCGCGCCGGTGCGCGGGTCGAACAGGTTGAGGATGCCGAATTCGGAAGGCAGGCCATGCAGGTAATTGTCGACATAGTCGCCGACGATCTTGACGCCGGCCGTGTCGAGCGGCGCGACATAGCCGCGCAAGACGTTGAAATGGCCGTGGAAGGACGGGTCCGGCTCAAGATGGACGCGCGGTTCGACCACCGTCTGGCCCTTGCCTTGCGCCACCAGGCCAGCCTCGACGGCGGCAATGATTTCGCCATCGGTCATGGCAAGGGCGTCGATGTCGAGGGCATTGAGGTAGTCGATGTAGATGGGCTTCATGTTACGCGGACACTTTCCTCGACCACCCCGTTCATCCCATAGCAGGCCAAGGCGGGACACGAAAGTTTGTTGCGAGGTCTCTGGACGCCGCCGGTGAGATGCTGTTCAAACCGGTTCCGTCATGACAGCCGTTCCCGAGACCGCAACCTTATCCGAAACGGCCACCAATGCGCGGCGCGTGGCGCTGATTGTCGCCATCGCTTTCTTCATGCAGTTTCTGGATTCGACGATCATCTCGACCTCGCTGCCGCAGATGGGGGCTTCCTTCGGCGTGTCGGCGGTGGCGATCAGCATCGGCATCACGGTCTACATGCTGACCATGGCCGTATTCGTGCCGCTGTCGGGCTGGCTCGCCGACCGGTTCGGCGCACGTAACATCTTCCTGCTGGCGATCGTCCTGTTCACCCTGGCCTCGCTTGCCTGCGGCGTCTCGCAAAACCTGACCCAGTTCGTCGCCGCACGTGTCGTGCAAGGGCTCGGCAGCGCGCTGATGACGCCGGTCGGGCGCATCCTGGTACTGCGTAATGCGTCGAAGTCGGAGCTGCTGAACGCCACGGCACTGATCACCTGGCCGGCGCTGTTTGCGCCGGTGATCGGGCCGGTGCTCGGCGGCTTCATCACCACCTATCTGTCCTGGCACTGGAATTTCTTCATCAACATCCCGCTTGGCGTGGTCGGGTTGGTGCTGGTCGCCCGCTTCATTCCGGGCGATCGCGAAGCCGACCCCAAGCCGCTCGACTGGCCGGGTTTTTTCCTGACATCGGCGGGGCTTGCCTTGCTTCTCTATGGCCTTGAACGCATCGCGCACCCGGAGGACGGCGTTCTTCCGACGGTGCTGCTGGTCGTAGCCGGCATCGTCATCGGCTGGCTGGCGGTGCGGCATCTCAGGCGCGCGCCGCATCCGCTGCTCGATCTCTCCTCGTTCAAGGTGCTGACCTTCGCCATCTCGACGCTCGCCGCCGGCACCATTTTCCGGGTGGCGATCAACGCCACGCCATTCCTGTTGCCGCTGCTGTTCCAGGTCGGCTTTGGCCTCTCGTCCGTCGATGCCGGCTTGATGATCCTGGCCTATTTCCTCGGCAATCTCGGCATGAAGACGGTGACGACACCAACGCTGCGCCGTTTCGGCTTCCGGTCGGTGCTGGTCGTCAACGGCCTGATCGCTTCGGCGGCGATCATGGCATGTGCTGCGATCTCGCCGCAGACGCAACAGGTGCTGGTGGTGGCGCTGATGCTGATCGCCGGCCTGTCGCGCTCGATGCAGTTCACCGCGCTCAACACACTGGCCTTCGCCGACATCGATGCGGCGCAACGAAGCTCGGCGGCGACGCTGTCCTCGATGCTGCAGCAGGTGGCGATGTTGTTCGGCGTCGCGGTGGCGGCGGCGATCCTCAATTTGTCGCAGATCGCCAGGGACCGGCCGGCCCTCGATCTTGTGGATTTTCGAGTAGCCTTCCTGGCGATCGGCGCCATCGGGCTGGTGGCGGCGTTGCGTTTTCTCGTGCTGCCGCCAGGTGCGGGCGCGGAGGTTTCCGGCCACTCGCCGGGAAATTGAGATCGATTTTTCCGCCTGATGCGGAGATAAATTCCGTCTTGTCCTTTCGCCTTGGTGCAGCCTTTTCGCGAGTGGCGGCTATGGCGCAAGCAATTGCCAAAAGTGCAGAGTTTTCCGAGCATTGCGCCAGCTTCGGCAATCGACGCGTCCATTTGGTAAATATCGCTGCCGGCCGGGGTTCCGAGCGCGGATTCATTTGACGAACCGGCGTTGGGCCGATTAGCGTTCTTTCCCAGGGATGGCAGCGCTGCCATCGGGGCAAACGCAGACATGAACACGATCGGCTGGCCGAATTTCAGGAGCCTGAATCAGGAAGGCATTGTCTTTGCCATAGCGGTGGTGCTGTTCGTTGCAGCGGCCATAGGCCTGCCGGGTTTCATCGATCCCAACAATCTCGTCGCCATCGTCCGCTCCGTGTCGGTGCTGGGCATCCTTGCGCTCGGCATGGCCGTCGTCATCATCGGACGCGGCATCGACCTCTGCGCCGTGGCGATCATGGCGATGTCTGTCGCCTGGTATCTGCAACTTCTGAATTCGGGAACGCCGGACGGGCTGGCCTTCGCCTATGTGCTGGCCGGTGTGCTGGCCATCGGCCTGCTCAACGGCTTTCTCGTCGCCTATGCCGATGTGCCCGCGATCTTCGTGACGCTGGCGACAGGCTCCTTCGTCTTCGGCTATGTGCGCTCGCAGCTGATCACGCAGGATGCGGTGCCGGTGCCGCAGGGCCATTGGGTCGAGCTGCTCGGCGGCCTGCGCTTCCTCGATATTCCGGTCGAGGTGTTCGTCTTTGCCGGCCTCGCCTTCCTCTTCTTCCTGTTCCTGCGCTACACCAAATGGGGCCGCTACATCTACTTCGCCGGCGACAATCCGGTTGCCGCCCGCAACATCGGCATTCCGGTGCGGCCGATGCTGGTGCTGCGCTATGTGCTTTCCGCTTTCGTCGCACTGGTCGCCGGCCTGCTGACGGCGGCGAGCCTGCATTCGATCAACACCCGCGTCGTCAATTCGACGCTGCTCTACGACATCGTGCTGGTCGCCGTGATCGGCGGCATCGGCCTTTCGGGCGGGCGGGGCG
>NZ_RZTC01000135.1:0-15044 GCF_004023165.1 Mesorhizobium sp. M7A.F.Ca.MR.176.00.0.0
ACCTCGAGCAGCAAAGGATCATAGGCGGCGTTGAAGACGCCGCGGGCGCCGACGCTCATCGCCCCGATCGTGTCGCCATGATAGCTGTGCTCCATGACGGCGATGCGCGAACGCGGCGCGCCGATGTTGCGGAAATAGCCGAGCGCCATCTTCAGCGCGACTTCGACTGAGGTCGAGCCACTGTCGGAATAGAACACCCGGTCGAGGCCGGCGGGTGCGATGCCGACAAGCGCCTCGGCCAGCCGTTCGGCCGGCTCGTGGGTGAAGCCCGCGAAGATGATCTGGTCGAGGCTCGACGCGGTCGTCTCGATGGCCTTCATGATGCGGGGGTGGCGATGGCCATGGGTGACGACCCACCAGGAAGAAATCGCATCGAGGATGCGGAAGCCGTCGGCCTTGTGGAGATAGGCGCCTTCAGTCAGCACGATTTCAGGGACCGAGGGCTCTAGCGCGTGCTGCGTGAACGGATGCCAGACTCGAGACTCCGCCATCAGTCGCCTCCGGCAATCATGGCCAGGTCGAAGCCGGAAATCATTGCATCTCTCAACGTTTCACCCGTCAGCGGACCGAGGTGCGGCAGCCTGCCCAGCTGCGGCACGCAGCCGAATTCCACGATTGTCCTTTGTGTATCGGCCACCTCTTCGCCAATGAAGGCAATGCCGATGAGCGGGATGGAGCGGGCTCTCAGGGCCTCGATCGACAACAGCGTATGATTGATGGTGCCAAGCGCGGTGCGGGCGCACAGTATGACCGGCAGCCGCCATTGTTCGAATATGTCAATGAACCTTGTCTGTCGATTGAGCGGCACCATCAGCCCGCCGGCGCCTTCGATGACGAGCGGTGTCGGCAGGACCGGAAATGAAAGATCGTCGGCCTCGATCGCGACGCCGTCGATTTCGGCTGATCGATGCGGCGACAGCGGCATCGTCAGTCGATAGACTTCGGGCAGCACGCGTCCGTCGGGCAAGCCGGAAAGCCGGGCGACGACCTCGCTGTCGGTCTCCTCGTTGAGGCCCGATTGCACCGGCTTCCAGTAGAAGCCGTCGAGCAGCCCGGCAAGTCCGGCCGAAAACACTGTCTTGCCAATTCCAGTGTCTGTTCCGGTGACGACGATGCGTTTGGTCATGCTGTGGCCAACACTCCGACGAGAGCCTCGACCATGGCGGAAATGTCGGCTTCGTCGACGTTGAGAGTCAGCGAAATGCGCAGGCGCGACGTACCCTCAGGCACTGTCGGCGGGCGAATGCCGCGTATGTCGAAGCCGCGTGCCTGCAGTCCTGCCGCCACCGCCATGGTGCGGCTGTTATCGCCGATCACAAGCGGCTGGATCTGCGAGCCGCTGGGCATCACGCCGCAGCGTTCGGCCAATTGCCGGCTCGCGAAAGCGACACGCTCGTGCAACTGAGCACGACGCATAGGCTCGTCAGACAGAATAGTCAGCGCCTCACGTGCCGCGACTGCCATCAGCGGCGATGGTGCGGTCGCATAGATGAATGGCCGGCACCGGTTGATAAGATAGTCGCACAGTGTTCGCGGTCCGGTAACGAGCGCGCCGGATGCGCCAAGCGCCTTGCCGCATGTGTGGAGCGTGACGATGTTGTCGCGGCCTTCATACGCGGCGGCCAGTCCCCGGCCGTCCGGTCCCCAGACGCCGGTGGCATGCGCTTCATCGACGACGATGAATGCCTGGTACCGATCAGCCAGCGCGACCAGGCTCTCCATCGGCGCACGGTCGCCATCCATGCTGTAAAGGCTTTCGAAGGCGATCCACACCCGCCCCATGCCGCCTTCGGCGCGCCAGCGGGTGATTGCGTCCTCGACAGCGTCGACGTCGTTGTGCGCGGCCAGCTTGAACTCAGCGCGCCCGGCCTGGGCACCCTCATGCATGCTGGCATGAGCGAGCTCGTCGAGGACCAGCAGGTCGCCTTTCTGCGGCAGGGCCGTCAGCAGAGCGAAGTTGGCGATATAGCCGCTGCCGAAGAACAGTGCACGCTCGGCTCCGAAAAATGCCGCTGCGTCCGCCTCCAGTTGCTCATGTTCCGGTGCATTGCCGCGCAACAGCCGCGATCCGGTGGCGCCCACTGGCGTGCCCCGCGCAATCGCCGTCGAAACCGCATCGCCGAGTCTTTTGGAGGCGGCAAGTCCGATATAGTCGTTCGACGAGAAGTCGAGCCCGGCGCGCGGTGCGAGCGTCCGTAACCGGTCCTTGCGCCCCAGTCCCCGCAAGGTTGCGTCATAGCGGGCAAGAATTGCCTCCTTCATTGCGTGGCGAGTTCCATAGGCTCAATGCCGAGGCGCCGGAACAGAAGGGTATCCTTGTCCTCGCCGGGATTTCCCGCCGTCAGCAGCGTGTCGCCGACAAAGATCGAATTGGCGCCGGCAAAGAAGCACAGCGCCTGCGTTTCGTCGCTCATCGCCGTCCTGCCGGCGGACAGCCTTACATAGGATTTCGGCATCATCACCCGCGCGAGCGCAACGATGCGGACGAAATCGATCGGATCGATGGCGTCGGCCGCGGCAAGCGGCGTGCCTTCGATGGGAATAAGCATGTTGATCGGCACGCTTTCCGGCGGCTCGGGCAGGTTCGCGAGCGTGACCAGCATGTCGATGCGATCGGTCTTTTCTTCTCCCATCCCGACAATGCCGCCGCAGCAGACTTTCATCCCAACCGCGCGCACGTGCCCAAGCGTTTCCAGCCGGTCGGCAAAAGTCCTGGTTGAAATAACCTCGCCATAGTAGCGCTCAGAGGTATCGATGTTGTGGTTATAGTAGTCGAGACCGGCCTGCTTCAGGCGAGCAGCTTGCTCAAGATCAAGCATGCCGAGCGTCATGCAGGTCTCCATGCCGAGGGCCTTGACGCCCTCAATCATGGCGACCACAACGTCCATGTCGCGCTCCTTGGGACTTCGCCACGCCGCGCCCATGCAATAGCGCGTTGCGCCGCCATCACGCGCCATGGCCGCTTCGTCGATGACATGCTTGACGTCCACCAGCTTCGACGCCTTCACACCGGTTTCGTAATGCGCAGACTGGCTGCAATAGCCGCAATCTTCGGGGCACCCGCCGGTCTTGATGCTAAGGAGCCGCGACAGCTGCACTCGGTTTCGATCGAAGTTCTGGCGGTGGATCGTCTGAGCTAGGAACAGCAGATCGTTGAATGGCATGCCGTAGATGGCCTCGGCCTCTTTGCGGTTCCATCGCGGAGGCGTTCCATCGACCAATTGCATGGTCTGGTTCACGTCGAACTCCGAGTTCATTCCAATCGTCATCGTCAAACCTTTGTTTGCTAGTCCGGTACGCCTTCTTGGCTTTGGGGCGCACTCGCTAAAGGCGAGCTGCGGCACGTCTTTCCAGCACCTCCTACGCCTGCCGAGCTGATGTTGCTCCTCACGCCGTAATCCTCAGTTCAAGTGCTTGCAGATGTTCTGGTGGTCCGGCATGTCCAGGCCGATGTCGAGGATCGGGGCGCTGTGCGTCAGCCAACCCATGGAGATGAGATCGACACCGGTCGCCGCAATCGCCGCCGCCGTTTTCGGCATCACCCGACCGGACGCCTCGGTGATCGTACGGCCATCCACTATAGAAACCGCGCGGGCAAGATCCTCGACCGACATATTGTCGAGCAGCACCGCGTCAACACCAATCGCGAGCGCTGCATCGAGCTGCTTCAGCGTGTCGACCTCGACCTCGACCTTCACCATATGCCCTGCTGCGGCGCGCGCCCGCTCTATTGCTGTGCGGATATCGCCGGCGATCGCGATGTGGTTGTCCTTTATGAGCACGCCGTCATCGAGGCCGAACCGGTGATTGGCACCGCCGCCGACGCGCACGGCGTATTTCTCCAATGCCCGCAGCCCGGGCGTCGTCTTTCGCGTCGATACAATCCTCGCCTTGTGACCGCGCACGGCCTCAACCATGGCCGCTGTGGCAGTGGCAATGCCGCTCAGCCGGCATAAGAAATTGAGGGCCGTGCGTTCGGCCGTGAGCAGGCCTCGTGCGGGTCCGGACAATCTTGCAATGGTTTCCCCGGCCCCAACCTCGCTGCCATCAGGGCGCCAGATCTGGATGTTGATCGCCGGTTCCACGAGAAGGAAGGCATACGAGACCAGATCGAGCCCGGCAACGACGCCCGCCTGCCTCGCTTTGAGCACCAACGTGGCAGTGCAATCATACGGGATAACCGCATCGGTGGTCAGGTCGCCGGATCTGCCCAGGTCTTCGAGGAGCGCAACGCGCACAATCGGTTCGATCAGGGTCGCGGGGAGGGGGGAGAATGAAGTCATATCAAGTGCTCCGTATGGTAGCCCGGCAATCGAGTGCGGCCGCGGCCCGCATTGCGCTGTGCAGTGTCAGCCGTGATGGGCGCACGTTGGCATCGTGGAGCGGGAAATCGGACCGACAGTGCGCGCCTCGACTCTCTTCCCGCCTCAGGGCCGCCGCGGCGATCATCAGTGAGACCAAAGCCGGACCAGAGGCAGCGACACTATTGGCTGCGATCGGCAGCAGGGTCGCCACCGCTTCGCGCATTGCCTCGCCGTCGCGGATGATACCCAGGGCGGCGGAGACAATCGGGCGGACCACGGAAGCGTCTGGTCGTGGAGGGACGAATGTGGAGCATCTGCGCGGTCGCCGGGTATACGACGTGCCGGCAACGCTTTCGGCAACCCAGCTCGCGGTGACCGCCGCTTCGGTGAGCGAGTTGCTGGCCAGGCGGTTGGCGCCGTGCAGGCCGGTACAGGCCACCTCACCGCAGGCCCACAATCCCTCGATGGAGCTGCGGCCGGCGCTGTCTACGGCGACGCCGCCCATGTGATAATGTGCCGCCGGGCGCACCGGGATCAGGTCGGTCGCGGGGTCGATTCCTGCGCTCCGGCACAATTCGGCGATGCCTGGAAAACGCTTGCCAAATCTCGGGCCGAGACTTTGCCGTGCGTCCAGGAATACGCGGCGTCCAACGGCAAGCTGGTGCCAAATGGCGCGCGCTACGACGTCGCGAGGCGCAAGTTCACCGCCAGGTGTGTCGGCGAGGAAGCGCTCTCCTCGCTCATCGATGAGCACCGCGCCTTCGCCACGCACGGCTTCGCTCACCAGCGGCATCGGCCGGCGCGGACCGTCGAGCGCAGTTGGATGGAACTGTATGAATTCCAAGTCGGCGAGTTCCGCCCCCGCCCATGCGGCGAGCGCCAGCCCGTGACCCCATGAGCCAGCGGGGTTTGTCGTGTCGCAAAACAGCCCGCCGACGCCGCCGGTCGCCAGCACCGCTCGACGCGTGGGCAGAGCGAGCGCGCCGGCTCGTCCTGCTGCGACCACGGCGATGACCGACCCGTCCTGCACGACCAGCCGGCGGACCTCCACATTTTCGATAATGGTGATCGAGGCTGTACGCCGAACCGCGGCGACGAGCGCGCGCACCAACTCGCGACCGGTGGCGTCGCCGGCTGCATGCACAATCCGCCGTCGCGAGTGTGCCGCCTCGAGCCCAAGTCGCAACGCGCGGTCAGGGTGCTGGTCGAAGTCGACGCCGAACCTTTGGATCGTCCTAATCGCTTCGGGTGCAGCTCGTACCACTCGCCGCACCGTGGCCTCATCGCAGAGTCCGTCGCCGGCAGCTATCGTGTCGCAAAGGTGAAAATCTGGGCCGTCGTCGCCCCCGAGACTTGCCGCAAGACCGCCCTGGGCAAGTTCACTGCAGGCTCCGGTTCCAAGCGGCGCGTTGGTCAAAAGCACGACCGGTTCCGGCGCCAGATGAAGCGCCGTCATCAGGCCGGCAATGCCGCCGCCGATGACGACCGGCGCCCCGGCGATGTCGCGAACCTCCAGACTCATAGGGAAAGCATGCGCTCGACCGCGCGGCGGGCGGGGCCGGCAATTTCGGGATCAATCCGGACCTCATGCCGGTTCTGCTCGAGTGCGGCGCGAATGTTGGCCAGGTTGATGCGTTTCATGTGCGGGCACAGATTGCATGGGCGAACGAACTCGACGTCGGGATGCGCGACCGCGACGTTGTCGCTCATCGAACATTCGGTCAGAAGGACGACACGCGTCGGTTTCTCACGCTCGACATAATCCGACATCGCCGCGGTCGAGCCGGAGAACTCCGCCTCCGCGACAACGTCTGGTGGGCATTCTGGATGGGCCAGCACGATGACGCCTGGATGGGCATCGCGCAGTTCCCGGATGTCTGCTGCGGTGAAGCGCTCATGCACCTCGCAATGGCCTTTCCAGGCGATGATCTCGACGTCTGTATCGGCTGCCACGTTCCTCGCCAGATATTCGTCCGGGAGCATCAGCACACGCGCCACGCCAAGCGATTCCACCACCGCCTTGGCGTTGCCGGACGTGCAGCAGATGTCGGACTCCGCTTTTACGGCGGCGGAAGTGTTGACGTAAGTAACAACGGGGACCCCCGGATACCGCAGCCGCATTAGCCGCACGTCGTTTGCCGTGATCGATTCGGCCAGCGAGCAGCCGGCGCGGAGATCCGGGATGAGCACGGTCTTGTTCGGATTGAGCAGTTTTGCCGTCTCGGCCATGAAATGAACGCCGGCAACCACGATGATGTCGGCGTCGACCGTCACCGCCTTGTGGGCCAACGCCAGGCTGTCGCCGACGATGTCTGCCACGCAATGAAAAATTTCGGGCGTCTGGTAATTGTGCGCCAGCACCACCGCATTGCGCTCACGCTTCAGCGCTAAGATGGCTTCAATATCGCCGGCGAACGTGGGCCATTCAACGGGTGGGATCACCCGCCGGACACGCTCATACAGGGACGCAGCCATGGGTAACGCCCCAGTCATTGGCGCCTCGATTATATTCGGTTTGACAATAAGGGAATATATCTACCTTGACTATAAGTATGTCAAGCCCGCGCCAGCGGTAATTTTGTCCCGGCGATAGCCCTGTCGTCGAGGACGGCATGCCGGAAGCGATAAAGCTTCGCCGGTCGTCCGCCTGTGTCGAGGGAGGTCTCCCCGGTCTCCTCAACAAGTTCCTGCTGCTCGACCAATCTCCGGAAGTTCGGCTTGTTGATCAGCCTGCCAGCCAAAGCTTCCACGGTTCGCTGCAGTTGCAGCAGCGTGAAGGAAGGCCGCATAAGCTCGAACACGACCGGCCGGTATTTGATCTTCGAACGCAGCCGCGCGATCCCGGTTGCCAGAATACGACGGTGGTCAGCGACCATTGGTTTGCCAGCCGCGGCCGCAATCGCGTCCCTGCCGCCACCGGCCTCCTCAATCAGAGCAGCTTCATAGAGCAACTCGTAGCGTTGGAGCGTGAGTTCCTCGTTCCAATGGCGGTCGTCGAAGCCGAAGGCTATCGCAGCGCGCTGCCGGCGCTCGCGTTGAGTGGTCGGCTCGCTGGCGCCGCCGGCCCACTCAATCAGGCGGGGCCGCAATCTATCGAGCAGCACAGGCGGCGTGCCGAAGCGGTGGTCCTCCCAGGGAAAATATTCGTACCAACTTTGCCAGCCGCACGCGGCCGAGTTCGTTGCCTGTTCCTTCCTGGTCAATGCGAGATAGCTGATTGAGATGACGCGCTGGTGGCGCTCAGTGCCGATGCGATCGCGATCGGCGAAGGTGTAGAGTTGCTCGATGTATCCAAGTGCATGGCCGGTCTGCTGCTCCACCCACCCCCTCAAACCCGACTGCAGTGATCGATGCTCAAGGGCAAAAGGTCCAGAAGGGAGGGTGTCCGCATGACCGACTGTGAGGACACAGGGCTCACTGTCGTTTACGGCGACCACGACGGCAGTCAGGTCCACTTTGGCTTCGTCAGCTTTGACGGCGGCTTTGCCTTTCTTGGTTCTTCTTGTCTGAGGATCCATGTTTGCGAAAGCGGGTTGGCCCAACGGAGCGCCTTAATCGATTGAATGTAACCTTGGCAGCCAGCACGTCAACACCGGAGTACTCAAGCGCTGCTTTTAGCTCTTCGCAGTCGCACAAAAATATGCCAAACGCGACACCCGCTGTTGGTAACGTAAGGGAAGGGGCCTCGGTTGAGCGCGGCTGGTGAGATAAAAGGGATGACTCCTCCAGATATTCGATCGCGAAAAGGCCAGACGCCACTTGTATGCTTGACGGCCTACACCACGCCGGTCGCGAGGCTGCTCGATCGCCACTGCGACATCGTTCTTGTCGGCGACAGCGTCGGCATGGTGCTGCACGGCCTGTCGTCGACGCTGGGGGTCACGCTCGACATGATGATCATGCACGGACAGGCCGTTCGGCGCGGCCTTGAACACGCGCTGATGGTCGTCGACCTGCCCTTCGGTTCCTATGAGGAAAGCCCAGAGCACGCTTTCGGCAACGCTGCGCGCGTGATGGGTGAGACCGGTTGTTCAGCGGTAAAGATCGAGGGCGGCGAGACCATCTCGGAAACCATCCGCTTCCTTACCGCGCGCGGCGTACCTGTCATGGCCCATGTGGGCCTGACGCCGCAGGCGGTAAACACGTTTGGAGGCTATCGTGTGCAGGGCCGGGGAGCCGATGCAGAGCGGATCAGGCGCGACGCCAGGGCGGTAACCGAAGCGGGCGCCTTCTCCTTGGTGCTGGAAAAGATACCGGAGCAGCTTGCACGGCAGATAACCGCCGATATCGACATACCCACAATCGGCATCGGTGCCTCGCCAGCTTGCGACGGCCAGATTCTGGTGAGCCACGATATGCTCGGGCTCTTCACCTCATTTCGGCCGAAGTTCGTCAAACGCTATGCCGAGCTCGGTGAGCAGGCTGAGGCGGCAATCGCCGCTTACGCCACCGATGTGCGGAACCGGCACTTTCCGGCGGTCGAACATCTCTATGTCAACGCCTTTAAGGCCGGTGACTTCACATGAGCGTGCCGATCGCTCGAACCGTGAGCGAGCTGCGCGGCGTCGTTGCGCAATGGCGTCGCTCGGGTGCCACGATCGGTATTGTGCCGACCATGGGAGCCTTGCACGACGGGCATCTGAGCCTCGTGCGGAAGGCGCTCGAAAGGGCCGAGCGGGTGATCGTAACGCTGTTCGTAAACCCCAAGCAGTTCAACAGCCCCGCCGACCTGATTGCCTACCCTCGGACGGAAAGCGACGATGCTGCCAAGCTCGCTCTGCTGGGCACGCATCTGCTCTATGTGCCGGACACAGAGGAAATGTACCAGGTGGGCTTCGCCACGGCCGTTTCAGTGTCCGGCATCAGCGAATGCCTTTGCGGCGCATTCCGGCCCGGCCATTTCAATGGCGTGGCGACGGTCGTGGCCAAGCTCTTCCTGCAGGCCGGCGCTGACTTCGCCTTTTTTGGCGAAAAGGATTTTCAGCAACTTCAGCTTGTCAGGCGCTTGGTCCGGGATCTCGACATTCCGATCACTATTGTGCCCTGTCCGACAGTCCGCGAAGCCGATGGTCTTGCGCTATCGTCGCGTAACGTGCGGCTCTCCCCAGCCCAACGCGCCATTGCCCCAAAACTAGCATCGGTCCTGCTCGATACGGCCGAGCGGCTTGCACGCGGCTCCCCCATCCTGCCTACGCTTGATGAAGCGCGTGCAGCAATTCTGGCTGCCGGCTATCGCGAGCTCGAATACCTGGAGCTTCGCGGAGAAACAGACCTGCAATCGTTAGCAAGCCTTGACCGACCGGCACGCTTGCTTGCTGCGGCTTGGCTTGGCGACACGCGGCTCATCGATAACGTCGCAATATCACCCATTGGTAGTTGGTCAGGTGGGCGGAGCTCTCTCCAATCGGAAGCAGCACAGCAATTGCGGTGATGACGGCGGCGCGTCGTATGCCCTGCAGGGACAGGCCATCATTTAGAACCACGTCTCCGTCGGCTTCCAGCAACCTCCGCGAGGTACGCTAAGCGCAGATGCATCGCGTATTTGAAACCTTGGTCGAGCAACTCTCTGCAAGCGTCGATGCCGTCGATCTCCATGAGGCAATGGCGTCCGCCGCAGCCGGGTTCGACTTTCCGCTCTTCGCTTATTTCACCTACCCATCCGCTTCCGGCGACAGGCCACGATTTATCTCGAATTATCCATCATCATGGACATCACATTACCTGCAACAGCGCTACCACAGCGTGGATCCCGTGATCCTGCGGGGACTGCGGGGCTGGGATACCTTCGACTGGGGTGTGGACCGCGATCACCGTTATTTGCCGACCTCTCAGCAGGAAGTCCTGGAAAAAGCAGCTGAGTTCGGCATTCGCGGCGGACTGACCATGTCGATGCATGATCATCGCGGCCGGTTCGCCGCACTGACCTTCGCCTCCAACGAGGCGCATCCGCCATTTCTGAGGTCGCTGACGCGCTACGAAAAAGCAATGCAACTGGTTGCGATCAACGTTCATATCCATGCCCGGCGCAGGCTCGCCGAAGATTGCGTGGTAGATGGCATAACGCTCACCCGGCGGGAGTTCGAGTGCCTGAAATGGGCGGCGTGCGGCAAGTCGGCCTGGGATATCAGCCAGATTCTCGGTGTCTCGAAACGCACCGTGACCTTCCATCAGGAAAACGCCAAGGCGAAGCTTGGCGTGCGAACCATCAACCAGGCCGTAGTGCGGATGGCTGCTCGGGCGAGATCCTGATCCTCTCCAAGTCTAGCTGTAAAGGTCTACAGGCTGCATTCATGACGGCTTTGCCCTTCGATTGCGTGGACACATCCCGCACGGAGACGACAATGATGCAGCTGATAACACCCGACTGCTACGCCGAGTTTGCGAGCGAACTCAAGGAAATGCACGGACTTAGGTATCGGGTTTTCAAGAAGCGGCTCGATTGGGAAGTGCAGACCGAAGGCGAAATGGAAACGGACCCGTTTGACAGCCTGAACCCCGTCTACCTGCTTCTCAAGGGGTCCGATTGGCGAACTTGCGGCTGCGTCCGCCTTTTGCCGACCACCGGACCGACAATGTTGCGCGATACGTTTCCGACGCTGCTGGATGAGATGGTGGTCCCTGCGAGTGCCGATGTCTGGGAGAGTAGTCGTTTCGCGCTCGATCTCCCTGCGACAGCGCCGAAGGCAGCTGGCGGCCTGGCCCAAGCAACCTACGAGCTCTTCGCGGGGATCATCGAATTCGGCTTGGCCAACAATCTCTCCGGGATCGTAACGGTGACAGATACGCGCATCGAAAGGATCCTTCGTCTCGCGACCTGGCCGTTGTCACGTATCGGACAGCCCAAGCAGGTCGGCAACACCGAGGCAGTCGCCGGCTTCCTCGATATTTCCTACGCCAGTCTCTTGCGCATCCGCTGGAGGGGACGCCTCAACGGGCCGGTGTTGTGGCAACCAGTTCTCATCCAATCGGCATAGCGCCTGCGGATGCTCAGCCGTGACTTGAGTTAAGTCTGCTCACGGCCGCCACCGCCGCCGTGAGGGTGAGCGGACCCGCCCCCACGAGCTTTCGACTGTTCCGGTCGATTGGCTCGCGCGGCCGGACTTTGGATTTCCGTAGGCGCAACCCGGAGTCCAGCGTGAGCACGCCAAAATGGCGCCCCTCCGCTTCGTCCAAAGAAGCCAACGTGGCTTCTGAGGTCGTCTTAGAATATTGGACCGGCCGCCGTGAGCGATCGCAACCTCAAACCTTTGCCGGTATGCCGGTTTGGCCGGACCGTCGGCCAGTCGGAGCAGTCCCCTGATAAGGACCCGAGCTGACGCGCGGTCCAACAGCGCCCGAGCCTATGCTTTGTGCATTACCGTTCGGTTGGCCATGTCGTCCAAGACCGCATGAAGAAGGCTTCCAACCTCCTGCGCAGCGAGCTCTGGCGCAATTCCTACATCGGACAATTGAATGAGCATTTTCTTGGCAGAACAGCGCCAGAACGCACTCGCCGCCTCGCCGTTCTTGGTCTCGAGGGCCTGGGCGATACTTTCGACCAATATACGTCGCCGATGCAGCGGAAATACGCAAATGTTTGATTCATGCATCAATCACCTCACAGATTCAGTTCCACAAAGAAAAACACCGGCGTCTTCAAAAGAGCCCCGCTAGCGCGGTGACGGTTCGCGGCGACATGACGAGTTCCACTTCCCCATCGACAAGCCATTGGGAGATGAGCCGCCGGACCGCATATCCGGGACCGCACATAAGGTGAACCACCATTGCTCATCCGGCTGCATTTTCCTGGGCCGTTCGACGAGGCGTTCCAGCCGAATTGACGTCCAATGACTTGATCTCTGAAAGGGCAGGGCGGTACGAATCACCCGATTGTTCCGCTGCTTACATTCCTGCGAGCTTGTGTATGAACGATTAAAGCGTGCCCGAGCCGTTCTTGGTGGCCGCCGAAGAAGGGAATCATGTCATCCGCTGCCTATCGTAGGCGGCGCGACTTCTAGCATGACTGCACTGCCCCGACAGGGCTTTGCAATCGCGCGTTTCGAAGCCTATGCTTTGGCATCGGCCGGCATTTACTTCGGTGCAGCCGACAGTAAGACGTACGCGCTCTTGCCCCGTTGGAAGAGAGCCTTGCCCGATCCCTCTTTCGCGACCAGGTGCTGAAGCCCTCACCCCGCAGGACTTCGCGCTTTTGCGACCATCGCTGCATCACGTCGAACCGGGCATCAAGGACAAGTTGGAGGTCGCGCATCAGCCGATCAAGAACGTATATTTTCCCGAGAGGGGCATCGCGTCGGTGGTCGCCACCATGACCGGCGGGCGGCAAGGTGAAGTCGGCATTGTCGGCGATGACGGGATGAAAGGAATTGCCGTCATTCTCGGAAAGGAAAGCAATACCTGGCGCCTGCCGGTTGAAAACCTTCGCCCTGCGATTAGCCCGTCGCTTCGCACCTCAGTGCTGGACTATGCCCACGCGTTCCTCATCCAATCATGCCGGACGGCACTGGTCAATGGCCACTCCAAGATCGAAGAACGGCTGGCCCGCTGGCAGCTGATGGTCCACGACCGTGCGGAAGGAGATAAGATCCTCCCGACGCATGAATTTCTGGCGACCATGCTCGCGCCCACCGCCCGGGGTCACCACGGCCCTGCAAATGCTTGAGTATCGAGGACTGGTGCACGCCAAGCGCGGCGAGATCACGATCGTGCCGGATTGATAAAGCTCACACATGGCGCTTATGACAAGGAGGAGCAGCGTTATTTCGGCCTGGCCGCTGCCTGAAGCATGTCGGGTTGAAACGGGTTCAGCCGACGTCTCCTTGCCCTTCACCAGGTCGCCCAAAAGCATCAGCGGTTTTGAACGAATCGCAGCGATTGTCCGCAATCGGACATAGGCTTGAAGGCGGTCGAATTCGTGCCATAAGTCGGGTTGGTCAGGGTTCAGGGAGGAATTCGTCATGACCAATTCGTTTCACACCGTCACCGTCGAAAAAGCCGCCGAAGCCTATGTCCTTTCCAGGGGAAGGGTCCGCTTTCTCTCCATGGCGCAGGCGATCCGCACCATCCGAACACTAATGTCGGCATGCAAGGCCACCGAACGCGAGTTGGAGGAACTGTTGGCGGCCGCTTCCTTCGTTCATGCGTGCCCCTTCGACACAAAAACAGCCGATGGTGTAGAACCACGGCTGCATTCCTAAGAGGGCATGCCGCGCCATGCAGACTGTCAGAGGGCATTCGTCAGATGGTAGTCCGCTAACTTAACTGCAGAGTCTAAAGGACGTGTTCCAGCATTGCGAACTCACCGATCGCTTTGTTGCCAAAGCTGCCAGCAAGCGATCGCCTCGTCCATCCGTTTGCACCATCTCATCACAGACATCATCGGCGATGCTACCTGTCCAGCATATGTCCAGCATTTCGCAAGGCGGCCAGAAGGAGCCTCGCATAGCCTGTGACATCGATCTGGGCCTGCATCGAAAGGGGCATGCTGGTCCAGTTCTCCAACGGTGCAATGAAAGGTGAGAAGGTGCCATTGACAAGGCAACAACAGCTAACAAGGCCCTCTCGGTCCAATGCCACCACACCGATCTTGTCGCCTGGATATCCAATGGCTGCGACTCGCTGGACCTCCAGGTCACCGTCCACCCGCACGTCAAAAAGAAGGCTACCACGGCTCCTCGTGGCTATCTCAGCCGCCTTCTCATCAAAGCTTGAAGAGAGCAAGCGGACGCTTTCCACCGCCATCTGGAAAATCACCAAATCCAGTTCATTCACGGCCATATGGGCATTTCCGCGCAATGGGTGGTGATTGCAATGACACATACTGCTTGTTCACAGATGTCGGTCACGAACGATCATTCGTCGGGTTCCGGTTCCGACCAACGGTGTCGCCACCTGATCGTGCTGCGGTTCGAACCTTCCTAAGGCGAGCCGAGCGCGCTATGAGGTTGGAGTCTAGGTCTCGGACCTTGCCTCGCGGCTTGCTCATCTTTGGCAGACCCGCTGCAACGCCGCGCGATGGCGCAAACGCCAGATGACGCTGATCCATCGCTTGATCGTGAACTGAGCTTCTGAACACCATTGGGACAGCAGGGTGGAAGGGCTTGACCAACGCCGCCCCCGTTTTCCAAGAGGACCCGTCCTCGATTGAATCTTTCGAGCCCCGTGCGGCGCGCAGCCAAATGATGACCATCTGGACCCTGCTCGCAGACCGCAAGGCAAAGAGGGAACCTTCCAGGCAGCCAAGCTGCGCCGACGCAAAGAGCGACCTTTGGAATTCCCAAGAATTTAGCCTTCCATAGTTGCGACAGGCAACCACTGCACGAGTGTGGGAGAGCGAATCGCAAGCATTGCGTGAGGTCCTGCGCGTTTTCCCCTCTTTGCTATTTGGCACATCGTTTGCGCCGAAGTGGGCGCAGCGTTCGACCGGAGCACTGCATGGGAGAGGGAGGAGCCCCACCCCGATCCGGTCAAGGAGAGAGACGGTGTTGGTTCCAAGAGTTCCCCGCGCGATCGCAGCGCCCCGCAAGCGCCATTTTGCCCGGACCTACGTGCAGGTACTTGCCGCCATAATCCTGGGTGCCGCAATCGGCTATTTCCATTTGGAGACCGGCCACAGCCTGAAGCCGCTCGGCGATGCCTTCGTCGAGGTCGTCAAGATAATCACCGTACCTGTCATCTTCCTGACAATAGCGACCGGCATTGCCGGCATGAGCGATCTGCAGAAGGTCGGCCGAGTTGCCGCCA
>NZ_RZTC01000136.1:0-15040 GCF_004023165.1 Mesorhizobium sp. M7A.F.Ca.MR.176.00.0.0
AGAGAGCTTGATGACGATGGCGGTTGCGAAGTCGAGGAAGCCGGAATCGCCTATCGCGATGCCAAGGTTGCCAAGCGATTCGACCAGTTTGTTCAGCTCACCGTTGAAGCCCTTGACGCGGGTGGCGGCGATGTCTGCCGAGTCCGTATTTTTCAGCTTGACCATCATCTTGTCGACGCCGTCGCCCCCCTGCCGCATCAGGGCGATGGCGGTGCGAAGGGCATCGGTCCCGAAGATGGTGGAAACAGCGTCGTTCAGGTCTTCCTGCGACAGCTTGCCGAGCTTGTCCTGAAGTTCCTGGGCAATCTCGGACATCGACTTCATCTTGCCGGATGCGTCAAAGAATTTGAGCCCCAGTTTCTCCATCATCGCCGCAGCCTGCTTGGACTGCGGGACAAGGCGAGTCAGGAAGGTCTTGAATGACGTGCCAGCATCGGAGCCGGATGCAAACGACGATGCGGTCGCGGCCAGTACGGCGTTGAACTGTTCAAATGAAACACCCAACGCGCCGGCTGCGCCACCCGCCTGGCCAATTGCCAGCGCGTAATCTTGGAACGAAAGCTTTGACTGGATGGTCGCGCCGGTGATCTGGTCGACGATTGCCGGAAGCTGCGATGTGCTCAACTTAAACTGGTTGATGACGTCGCCGATCACGCCCGCAGAGGCGGCCAAACCAGTGTCATTGGCAGCGGCCAGATCGACCATCGCCTTGGCGGCACCGGTCATGATGGTCTGAAATTCGATGCCGACCTTAGCCAATTCGGTCATGCCATTAGCGGCTTCGGTGGTCGAAAAGACCGACGCTACGCCAAGTTCCTTGGCCTTCGCCTTCGCGTCATCCAGCGCCTGGCCAGCTATGCCGGCGTTGACGGCGAAATTGTTCATCGCCTTTTCGAAGTCGCCGGAAACCTTCAGGACGCCCGCGCCGACACCGACGATCGGGAGCGTCAACGACGTGGTAAGGGTCCTGCCGACGTCCTGGATCTGCTTGCCGGTCTTCGCGAATTGAACGCCTAGCGCCTTGATCTGCGCCTCGGCCTGTTTCAGCGAACTGAAGAAGCCGGGAGACAATCCCTTGGTGGCGGCAGCGGCGTTTTGGAGATCTTTGAACGCTTTCCGGCCGGCGGCGCCAAACTCTTCTAGCTCGCGCTTAAGTTCTTTCCCGCCGTCGAGCGCAATTCGCTGTTTGATTGTCGTGCCGGCCATGTCTCGGGTCCTTCAAAGGGAAAAAGGCGCGTCATCACGACGAGCCACAATTGGAAATGGTTCAGCCAGGCATCTGCGAATTGAGGCGTTCGATTGCCTTTGCCCATGCATTGGAAATGGCTGTTGGCTTGCCGGGGTCTGAGTCTGTGAACGGCGCAAGCTTCTCGGCTTCCGAGCGTTCGAACTTCGATCGGTCTTCGGCACGGGCCTTCCCTATCGCTGCCTCGTATTGCTTAGGATGACGGTCTGCCAGGTCGTGGTAATTCCGATCCTCGGCTGTGCCGAAGGCAGTGACAAAGCGAGCCTTGAAGAAGAACGACACCATGTCGCCTTCGGTGCGGAAACCGGTGGCGTCGCCTTTGGCCAGCGCGTTTTTCCAGTGCGGTGGATAGTGGTTCGGAATCATGTCTTTACCTCTTGAATGCTGCTGCGTTGTCGCAGGCCGCGCCTGCCTCATTGGCCCATTCGGCGCCGCCGGGGACACCTGCGTCATCGTCAGAGAGCCAAAGCGCGCCAGCCTCGTCGTCGCCATAGGCTTCGAGAAACGCGCGTAGTGTCGGATCATCCGACCATGACAATTCGGGGATTGGCGTGAGCGTGGTCCTGAAGTCCCAAACCCGCGCGGCGTTATTCATCGTGTGCAAACTGCCGCCGGCAATTTCGGTCATCGCCCGCAGGACGACGACAGCCCTTGCTTGGTTGAGTTCATCGGCGCCACAAATCTGCATTGCCTTTCGGGCAAGCTCCGGCCAGTCAGAGCGCATGACGCATAGGAGCGCTTTGACGGCTGGGTCAAAACCGTCTTCGCGCCTTGCTTTCCAGGCAGAAAGGCGCCGCTGGGTTCTGTCTGGCTTTCCGCCATGGCCCGTCGAGATATTGCCGTTGAGGCGCCGCGCCGTGTCCGCTGCTTCACGGTCAATCATTCGTCGACCATCGGAGAGCAGGACCACCGGCAACGAGCCTTTAGAGACTGCCCGCGATATCGTGGACGCGTTGACGCCTATCGTGCGTGCATATTCGGCAAGGGACATCAAAGCGGTCATGGCTTTACTTCTCCGTTGCGTCGAAACGGAGCGCCGGCCCTTACCCTGCAAGGCAGTGGCAGATTTGCATGGTGACCATGCCCATCTTTTGAAACGCTGTATCTAGAGTTGATATGCGCTGCCGCTCGCCCCTCATACGTCAGCCGCCCACGGGGACCCATGAGCATGCCCGGTGCAGACAGGTCAGCCCGGAAGCCAACCTGTCTGCGACACACACCACGGGAAAGGATAACCGCAGCCGTGCCTTTCGTGACGAGCCGGATGGAAACCGCTGTGAAACCATCCGGCTCTATGCGTTCGTCGGACTGACAGGAACGACAAGCGCAATGGGAGGCGAGACCGGGCCGCCAGTTGGTAGCCCGGTCCCTTGTTGCATTGGGTGAAGGATTGCCCACTGCTCTGATCTCTTACTCTGCCGCCGGCCCGACGATGCCGAGCAGTGCGCGGACATCGACAGTATCCCGATGGTCCATGCCAGCCGCAGCGACGAGCGCCACCTCTGCACGTTCGGCATCGAGGATCTCGTCGGCAAGGCTGGTGAGTGTCGCGTTGCGCTGCTCGTCGGTGAGTGCGATCTGGTCATTGCTGGCGGCGTCGATCTCCTTGTCGAGCGCCTTGGCGATTTGGTCGCCGATTGCCCAACAGATCAGGCCGAGAGCATCGGCTGTCTTGCCAGCACCGAGAGCGCCGACGAGTTCCGGCTGTAAGACCTGCATCTTCACCTGTTGCGTGGGCCAGCGAACATCATCACCATGATTGACCACGGTAGTGATGCCGGGCTTGCCCCTTGCTGCGAGGTTAGCAATCTCGGCGCGTATCTTCGCCTTAGCGGCAGAGCTGGGCCATGGTGCGGTCCACGCTGCGGACAGGGCTGCGTTGAGCTTGTCGAGTTCGGCGCGGGCAGCATCGACAGAGGCGAACTTCTTAAGCTTGCCGGTGAACGGTTCGAACGTCAGGCCCGACCATGCGCCGTTCAGATATTCCTCAGTGCGCGTCACCAGCCGGCGGGCAAGTTGCGATCGATGTCCGAGGGCTTCGCGGCGGCTGGTGAGCTTCTCCAGTTCGGCCTTCGCTGCGACCAGCTTGGCGCGGGCATCGATGAGAGCGGGATGGTCTTCACCGACACGGTGCTGGCCGGTCCTCGCTTCTTGGTCAGGGTCGGTCAGGGCGCGCACCCGATTCGCCGCCTTTTGCGATTCCGTCATAGCATCGCGCCACGGCTCGTTTAGATGCCAGTATGCGCTTTGGAGGTCGTCTGCTTCCTCGCGCAAGGCGACCAGGTAGGCGCGGGCTTCTTCAGGCAGCATGTCGACGGTATCAGGCACTTTGCCCATCTGGCGTATCACGCCGGTCTCGGAGGCGTTGACCTTCTCCACGGCCTTTTCCCAGCCGGCGGAAGAACGAGCGGCAAGGACACGGGCACGCCCCTCGCTCATTTCAGGCCGGCGGGCGAGATTGCCGCCGCGATAGGTGTCGTCATAGGCCATGGCTGTTTCCTTGCCGGTGTTGCGTTGTTGAGGCTGAAAGTGCGCCCCGAAACGCGACGGACGAAGAGGCTAAAACGCGACAAACGCGACGAAACGCGACGGTCTATTTGCCCTGCCGAAGCAGCCGCAATTTCGAAACACTGACAAGCCATCGCGTCCCGGCCGGCTTGATGCCGATGCGCTTTTCTCGACAGAGCTTTCGAAGCGTGTCCTTTTCCATGTCGAATTCCTGAGCGACGACGGCGAGGTCGATCAGGTCGTCGGGCATGTTTTCCATAGAATGCTCAGGCGCAGTGTCTTTCTGTAGAGATTCCGCCTTCATGGCGTGGGCCGCAGACAGCGCGCCCTCCAGATGGTGGATGAGGCTTTCGAGGGGATCGATCACGGTCATCCCTCTTCAATCATCCGATCAACGACAATGCTGGCGACCGCCGATTTTGCATCCTCCAGGGAGCAATGAACGGATTTTGCCCGCCATCGACCACCTTTGAAGACTTGGACCTCGTACATCTCTGCGATTCGGGTGGATGGCACTGTGCGGCTGGTTGGCATTCGGCTGGGAAATGGCACTACCTCACCCATGACTTTCACCCCGAGATATAGATGTAGTGGTGGAATCCGCACTAACCCCTGTAGTGGTGGAATCCGCACTAAGGATTTCCTGTTTGTGGTGCACAATCCGCACTGAAAGCTGGCGTTTTCCACCACTGGACTTTTGTTTCTCAGATGCGGCTCTGGCTGCTCGGGCAATCATCTCCGCAGCCTCCATGGTGTCGATCTTCCGCCAGTCATCTGTCGGCTGTGTCTTTTCGGCGTGCCGATAGGTCAACCTAAAGAAATTGGGCCTTCGCCATTCGGCATTGCCGGCTCGGCCTTGCTGAGTGATCTCAACGAAGCCAAGCGCGACCACTTCACGCACCGCAGGCGCGATAGCGTGCCGGTGGATCCCATAGTCCTCGAACTGGTCGAACGTCGTTGGCAGCTTGCCATTGTCGTTGCCACCATGATGTCCGAGTTCGATTTCGAGGCGGTCGAGCACCCGGTGGCCAGATTGTGAGAGCACCCGCCAGGCCGGGGACTCCTGCATCTCGACAAGGCGCCATGAGAACTGGCCGCCGATTTCGGTCTTGCGGCCTTTGCGCGCTATGCCCTTATCAGCCATTGATGGCCTCGCACCGCATGCGCTTGTGCTCTCTGCGATGGTGCAGCCGGCAGAGCCAATCAACATCCATTGGCCTATCGTAATCCGGATGGTGTGCCTCGGCATCGAGCGCTCCGCACACGCGGCACGGCTCCTGGATGACCAAGCCCCTGTTCAGTGCGCTCCTCAGTGCCTGGTGCGCCCATACGGCTTGCGGATTAGCCTGCTTCCAACGCGCTTGCGGCGTGTCCGCTTGCCGTTTGCGGGCGGGCTTGCTAATGTTCCGATCGTCACTTGCCGGGAAGCTTGCTGACATTTCGATACCGGTTCGCGTTTGCAGCGCGGCCGGTTTTTCGTTTTGAAGGGTCATCAGCCAGCCCTCTCCAACCGAAGGGCGTTTGCGAGCCGGATGGCTTCAATGACCTGGATAGTGGTGAGCCCGAAGCGTTCCCGCATTTCTGGGACCGTGGCGCGAATGCGTTGGCCTACGGGCGTGACGAGATATTCCGCTACGGTCTGGACGGCGACATCGGGATTGAGGTCGGTCATTTATGCAGCCTCCGACTTGAGAGACAGCATCCGCTCGAACGCGGCCTTCGGAACCTTCAACAGCTTGCCGATTTTGATGGTTGGAATTTCGCCCCTAGCGGCGGCGTCATAAGAGCCATTGCGGCTAAGGCCGAGCTTGGCGCCCGCCTCCGGCACGGTCATCACGAGAAGTTCTGCATGTACGTTCATGGAGGTCTCCATTGGTTGGTTAGCGACCAATGAAGTAACATCGCGGCCTTGCTGGTGCCATGATGTTGTGATACATAACGATGCATTTGTTAAGACAAATAAGGGGAGACGTATCTTTGGCTGGAAAGCGCGCGCCAGGTGGTGGCCGGAAACCTAGCGGTGAATTCGCCGGCAAGTCTGCCGCGTTCTCTACCCGCATCACTCCTGAACTAAGGTCCGCGCTCGATGCCGAGAGCGAAAGCTCTGGCAAATCCATTTCCCAGATCGTCGAGCGCCGGCTGCGGGAAAGTTACGATGAGCCAAAGCGAATGCAACGCATCCTTGGGGCAGATCACGTGAGGGCGCTTGCGTACCTCGTCGCCCATTTAGCCATGGAGGTGGAGAGGCAGACGCGGCTTGAGTGGCATCAAGATCGCTTCACATTCAACGCCATCGTTTCAGCTATGCACACCGCCATGTCCCTATACCAGGCAGATAAAGGCCCGGAAGCTGTGCCAGTCGCGATCGAGGAACACATCAAGGATGTGGCCGAACGGCTGCAAAAACCGAAATTGCTGGAGATGCTGGAGTACATGCGAAATTCTGAGGAATTCGGCATTTCGGTGGGGCAGCGACTGGCTGACGTGCCAAACGTACCTCCACCGTTGGGCGACTCCTTCGAATATCTGGACGAGATGTACCTCGGGCCTTTCCTTCGGAATGCGCTTCAGAAGGATAAAGGGCCTAACGGCGTTTGGTTGCGCCCAAAGGAGCCGGGATCACGCGAGTTCAAATACACGCCACCGACAGTGCACCCAATCAAGCCAAAGAAGGATGGGAAATAGCAATGGCTAAGGTTCGCAAGCGCACCCTGCCCTCCGGCGAAGTTCGCTGGCTGGCCGACTATTTCGACGCCGGCGGCAATCGCCGCTCCAAGCAGTTCGACAAGCGCAAGGACGCCGACGCCTATCTCGTCAAGGTCCGGCGCGACCTGCAGCTTGGCGTGCACGTCGCTGACAGCGCCTCGATCACGATCGAGGAGGCGGCGAAGTTGTGGCTGGAAAGGTGCGACGCCGAAGGCCTGGAGCGATCGACGCGGGACGCCTACGCGCAACACGTCAACATCCATATCGTGCCGCTGATCGGCGTCAGGAAGCTCTCACAGTTCAATACGCCGCATGTTCACGCCTTCGCCGACGAACTGGCGAAAGATCGATCGCTGGCCATGGTCAAGCGCGTCGTGCGCTCGCTCGGCGCGATATTTGTTGAAGCTAGGCGGCGCGGCTTGGCTGCCACCAATCCGGTGTCGGACGCGAAGGTGAAGACGAATGATCGCCGGAAGTCGAAGCGTCCCGAGATCCCGACCAAGCCCGAGTTGCGCACCATCCTCGCCGCCGCCCAGGGCAAGCACCGCGCCCTGATCGTAACGGCGCTGTTCAGCGGCCTGCGCGCCTCCGAACTGCGCGGCCTAAGATGGAGCGCCGTCGACCTGAAGCGCGGCGTGCTGACCGTAAAAGGCAGAGTAGACGCATGGGGTGATTTCGGGTTGCCGAAGACGTCGGCCGGAGAGCGAGACGTCCCGTTGGCGCCGATGGCGATCAATGCCCTGAAGCAACAGCGTCTATCGGTTGCGAATGGTCCCGATGGTCTGGTCTTCCCTTCCGACGAGGGGACGCCGCTTGATCACCACAACATCCTCGCCCGCGTCTGGACGCCGCTCCTGGTCGGCGCCGGTCTGTCCAAGCTGCACGCCACGAGGCTCGACGCCGACGCGGATCAGTTGAAGATTGCCAAGTACAATTTCCACGCCCTACGGCACGCTGCCGCCAGTCTGTTCATTGAACAGAAGCTGTCGCCGAAGCGCGTTCAGACGATCATGGGGCATAGCTCGATCACGGTGACGTTCGACACCTACGGCCACCTTTTCGAAGACGAGGCCGCAGACCAGACAGCAGTTGCGGAGATAGAGGCCCGCCTCCTGCTGTCGTAGTAAGACTGCAACACGACTGCAACACAAGGCGAAATTTGCTAGGGAAATCAACGGATCAATCTGTCTCTGACTCCGTTAGTCCTGGTTCGAATCCAGGTTCCCCAGCCAGACATTTCTCAAGTATCTACCAGTGCGGAACCTCCCGACGCCGGCCACGTTCGGCTGCATGGCTTTCTTGACCGGGTTTTCATCTGCAGTGGTCGTTCTGTTTATCGTGCTGCTGTTCACCCACGCAGCCCGTGATCTTCAAAGCTCACCTATGTATCATCGGATATATCACCGACTCCGCCGAGGCTTTAGGTCTTCGTTTTGAAGCGCAACGATGGCTGAACGCGTTATCCCGCCGTCTGCGGCCTAACCGGCCCAGCAGTGTTCCACCGGATGAACTCGGCTTTCTTACGGGTGACGTGCCGCAAGGTCTTCAACAACACCTCATGCGGGACACCGGTCTGCCTGTAGTGGTCGTAATACGGCGATATGAATGGCTTAATGATGCTTAGGTGCAGCGCTTCCGCTGCCATTAGAAAGCGATCAATTTCAGCTTGTGATAATTGCTTTGAGGGTTTTGACCTAGTCATTGCGACACCTTTTGAGAGTCGCCACCCGAGGACAATTCCTACAGCACACCGAACCGGGCCGGCGAGCTTCCCGTCATGTCGAGATCGGCTCAGTCCGACGTAACAGGACCCGACTCGACGACTTGCGCCGTGACTGAGGAAAGGATTCCTCGCTTCGCCAGGACAGGCTTTTCATAGTTCTTTTTCATAAATGCTCCTCGCATTTTCCACTCGCCGAAGGTGCTTTGGAGCGATCAAGTTGTCAAGCTGATGCTAAAAAGCCGCCAAAAGGATAGGAAGTTGGCAAACTCGCCGGGCGAAGACCCCAACGCCCTCGGAGCCCGGCGAGCCTACTACCTAATCGGGTACGCGATCAGGACCGGGGTTCACCCAGTAACAGGTCCGGTGCAAGAGCAATGCCAGCAACCCTGTGCTGAAATGGGACGGGCGGCAAATTGACCGTAAACTTGGCCCCAGCGGAATATGGTCCTTTAATTAAATTAGCGTAGACGCATAAAAAGGCTTATAATTCGGACAGCCGGCACTGCCCCCTCCAAGCCGGTTAGGCTCGGCGCCAGTCCCCCTCGATACCCCCCGACGCCGGGCCGCTGCTCCTAAGCCGCTGGTCAGGACGAGCGCGCTAGCGATACGGCGCGTCATCGGTGTCTATGCGACGGAATCATGGAAGGCGAGATTGCCTGGTCGTTGCGTCCGCCTTAGTGAAGCTTCATGAAGGCTCCTCCACAAGGCCGCGTCATGCTCACTGAGAGCCAGTACATTCTCGAACGCATGAGCCAAGGCTGCGTGACGCTCTCCGACGACGCGTTCGTCATCGACAGGCTGGTCAAGTATTTCGGCAATGGGAAGATCCGCTGGCATGTCGAAATCCGTGGGCATCGCATCGAGCTGACGACAGGCCAGCTTAAGAAGCAGCCGACCTTCCGCAGGAAGATACTCGAACAGGCTGGCGTGCTGCCGCCCCAGCGTGCCGGGACCGACTACAGGCGATGGGCACTCGATTTGAGGAAGAATGCCATCGAGCTTCCGTGGCGGGATAGGCCGGTGGACGTCGGCTTCGCCATCGACAGGCTCGCCAGCCACGGCGACGGGCGCTGGACGGTCGAATACCAGGGCAAGGCAATCAAATTCACGACGACCAAACTCCGCAGGCAGGTTAGTTTCCGCAAACGCATGCTGGCCAAGGCCAAGGTGCTGCCGCCCCAGTTGGACCCGGCTGCCTATCGCAAGTGGATGGACTGGATCATTCAAAACGCCACCGAGGCTGACCCGCAGGCCGGCGATGCCTTGGTGACCGAGAAAAGTTGGCTTGACGACCTGCCTGAACTGGCCGGCTGGCAAGACGAAACGCCGGCCAAACGACCAACCGGAGGTGGCGGAAATATCTAAGCAAAGCCGCAATGGCACTCGTTGCCACGCCTACGGATTTCGGCACACATCGATAGTGAGGACTCTGCGACAGGGGTCGCACCCCACAAGATTTGAGTGAGACCCCATGGACCGCTTCGACCTCGGCACCTACCGCCGCCCCATCTCCACTCGCTCCACAGAAACCCAGCGTTGGTTCGACGTTGGCCTCAACTGGTGCTACGGCTTCAACCATGAGGAAGGCATCAAGTGTTTTGAGAAGGCGCTCGAAACAGATCCTGAATGTCCGATGGTGCATTGGGGCATCGCCTATGCCGCCGGACCTTTCTACAATCTGACCTGGAAGGAACATGGCGAGGCCGAGGCCGACAGCGCGACAAGGCGCTGCTTCGAGCATGTCCAGCTGGCGCGGGCCAATGCGGCTTCCGCCAGTGAGATCGAGAAGCGGCTGATCGAGGCGCTGGCCGCCCGCTTTCAGAAGCCGCACCGGGTGAGCCCGGAGGACTTCGAACGGTGGGATGATGCCTATGCCGCCGCGATGCGGCTTGTGTATCGGGACTTTCCCGACGACCATGATGTGATGGCACTGCTGGTCGAAGCGCTGATGATGCGCACGGTGCGGCGGCTGTGGAACCTCAAGACCGGCGCGCCGGCGCCGAATTCCGATGTCGTCGAAGCGCTCGACGTCTGCGAGCGGTCGATCCGGCTTGCCGGTGCGGCCGGCGCAGCACAACATCCGGCGATCGTCCACCTGCACATCCATCTCCTGGAAATGTCCACCATGCCGGAGCGCGGCATCCGGTCGGCGGATTTGCTGGGCGAAATGTGCCCCGATGCCGGGCACATGAACCACATGCCGGGGCACATCTATGTGCTGTGCGGCGAGTATGAGAAAGCAAAACGTGCCAGCGAAAAGGCGGTACGCGCCAACGACCTCTATCTCGCCTATGCCGACGAGCCGACCTACTATTTGCTCGGCTGCTGCCACGATCTGCATCTGATGATGTTCACCTGCATGTTGTCGGGCCAATACCAGCCTGCACTGTGGGCCGCCGATCGAGTGCGCAGCCTGGTCGCGCGCGACGTGGTCGCCATCCAGGGCCGGCCCAAGCTCACGCAGACGGTCGAAGGCTACCATGCGATGAAATCGCATGTGCAAGTGCGCTTCGGCCGCTGGCAGGAGATCATCGACGAGCCTGAAACCGCGGAGCCGGGCCTCTATGTGCTGACGGCGGCCATGCAGCACTACGCCAAGGGTGTGGCGCATGCGACGCTCAGGCAATTTCCTGAAGCCGAGCGCGAGCGCGAAGCGTTCCATCGGCATCTGAAAGGCATTGCGCCCGAGCGGCGCTTCCTCAGCAACCCGGCGCAGGCTTCGCTGGCTGTCGGTGTCGCCCTGCTCGACGGCGAGCTGGCGTACCATCAGGGCCGGCATGACGAGGCCTATGGCCATTTGCGGCAGGCGGTCGAGCTTGACGACAATTTGTCCTACACGAACCGTGGGCCTGGATGCACCCGCCGCGCCATGCGCTGGCGGCGCTGCTTCTCGACCAGGGCCACTCTGCAGAAGCTGAACAGGTCTATCGCGACGATCTCGGCCTGAGCGGCAAGGTGCAGCGCTGCGCCCAGCACCCGAACAATGTCTGGGCACTGCACGGGCTGGTGGAATGCATGAATCGGCGCGGCGAGACTGATGAATTGCCGATATTGCAGACAAGCCTTGCCGCGGCGCTGGCCAGGGCGGATGTGCCGATCACCTCGTCCTGCCTGTGCAGGACGGGCGCGCAGCAAGGCTGCTGTCACTGACGCGAAGTCAGCCTGCCGCCACTGTTGCGGCCGATCGGCTCGCCAAACAAATTGTCGACCGATCATCGTTGGCGGTGGAACCCTCGCCGCCCGGTCGTGTCACCTGCCGATCAGCCCAGGCTCCACGCTTTGTCTCGTATCACGCCTTCCTCGATCAGCACCGAGCAGTCTATCTCATCGTGAAGTTGGGCGTTTGGGTCGGACAAAAGCCAGGAAGCATAGGACCGAAGCTGCTTGAGCCTGGCTGTTTTCTCAAGCCGGGCCTGGCGCTCATCCTCGGCTGCCGGTCTTCTGTCCTTCTGGGCAGGAAATTGCATGCTGGCTCTCCTCGGTCACCGAGCTGCGCTTCGACTTGAAGCCAACACATGCGCTGGCGAGAGTCGCCATCCATCTGGATGATGGCGGACCCTTATCAACAATGCACCCGCGCCACCGCCGGGTGCTCCCTGGTCCGGGTTCGCTGCGGCGCATCGGCACTCGGCAGTCGGACGCAGCCAGGGGAATGGAACCAGATCGGCCGTGCGACGTCATAGAAGCAGGTGCTCATACAGGAGTGTGACCTCCATGATCAGGCTCGTTCTTGCCGCTGCCGCCATGCTCGTCATGGCATGGGATGCAACGGCGGCGGCAAAACTGGACGCGGTCACCGTCAACAACGCCCAATTTGACGGCAGCGAAGCGAAAGGCGTCAGTGCGACCGTTCTGAAGGCGCAAATCCTCCTGGATCGTGCACGCTTCTCGCCAGGCCTGATCGATGGCCGCCAAGCAGAGAACTTCAGCCGGGCAGTCAGTTCGTTTCAAGCGGCCAACGGATTGCCTGCCGACGGCAAGCTTACCCGCGAGACATGGGACAAGCTGGTCGCGAGCTCCTCGCGGCCCGCGCTTGAGACCTACGAGTTGACGCGCAAGGATGTGCAGGGACCGTTCACCAGGCGAATTCCGACGCGCATGGAGAGGATGGCCCGCCTGCCCAGGCTGGCCTACCACAATGCCCTGGAAAAGATGGCGGAGCGCTTCCACAGCAGCGAGGAACTGCTTGAACGCCTCAATCCCGGCATCGGCTTCAGGAGAGCGGGGCAAAAGCTGCTGGTGCCAGCTGTCGCCCGAGGTGATCCGCCGCAAGACATTGGGAACGTCGAGGTCGACAAGAGCGCTCGCCAGGTTCGCGTGCTCGACCCTTCCGGCAAAGTGCTTGCGACGTACCCCGCCTCGATCGGGAGCCAGGAGAAGCCCGCGCCGAGTGGCGAGGCAGAGGTCAAACGCGTGGTGCGCCACCCAACCTATCACTACGATCCCGAGTTTGCCTTCAAGGGGGTGAAGACGAAGCGCCCCTTCACGATCGCTGCCGGGCCAAACAATCCGGTGGGATCGGTCTGGATCAATTTGTCCATCGATAGTTATGGCATTCACGGGACTCCGGACCCAGGCAAGATCGGAAAGACCTTCTCGCATGGTTGCATCAGGCTGACCAACTGGGATGCCGAAGACCTCGCCTCCGAAGTGCAAAGAGGCACAAAGGTCGTCTTCAAAGAAGAAGCGGCAGGATCGGTCGAACAAGGATCGCAGTAGGCAGGCGCCACGGGCTAACTTTCGACCGTGTGACTGGCGTCACCGAAGGCGTAGGGCGGCGCCCCTACCCCAGCCACTTCTCGTAGTCGGACACCAGCAGATGGACCGGGGCAACGTCTTCGTCGATGTTGGAAAAACGGCCGATCGGTTCGCGAAACACATTGTCGGTGAGATCGTCATTGACGGTCGAGACCTCGCCGATCAGCACGTCCTTGCCCTCGGCCCAGAAGGCATGCCAGACGCCGGGAAGCAGCGTGACGCTCTGGCCCGGGTCGAGCTTCAGGAGCCCGCCCGCAGGCAGCCTGTGGATGGTTCCGTCGACCGGCACCGAAACCTCGGCCTTGGGATCGATGCCGCCGTCGCGGTCATGCATGAACAGTTCCAGCACCAGCTTGCCGCCGCCACGGTTGATGATGTCCTCGGCCTTGATGTTGTGGCGGTGCATCGGCGACAGCTGGTCCTTGCGCGAGATCATGATCTTCTCGGCGTAGAGCATGCCCATGCCCTTCTTCATGTCCTCGTAGCGGCCGTTGCGAACGGTGAACAGGAACAGCCCGAGCTCCTTGAACTTCTCCTGGCCGTAATCGGTGATGTCCCAGCCGAGTCGCGAGGTAAACACGGCCGCGGAATCGGCTTGGCGTGCCTTCGCCTCCTGCGGCGACCAATAGGCGAAGGGCGGCATGATGTAGCCGAACGAGCGGATGAAAGCGTCGGCTTCGCGGATAATGTCGTTGATGGCGGAGCGCTTCATGATCATGATCCCTTCGTATCGATTTGTCTGGCAAATCGCATAGCCGAACGTCGATGCTGTGTCGATCCATCTCGCCGTCCAGTCCGGCGTTGCGCAGGGCGTATGGACCACAGATCCGCTTGCCTGGCCGCGTGACATCACGGATTTTCAGGGCCATAAAACCCGCGGTTCCTCATGGGGTGAAAGATGATGCCGACCGTCCAAGATCTCGATACGCCATCCATCCTGATCGACGCCGCGCGCGCGGAAGCCAACATTGCCCGCGCCCAGGCGCATGCCGACAAGAACGGGCTGAAGCTCCGGCCGCATATCAAGACGCACAAATTGCCCTACTGGGCGAAGAAGCAGATAGCGGCCGGCGCCGTCGGCATCACTTGCCAGAAGATCGGCGAGGCCGAGGTGATGGCCGATGCCGGGCTGACCGATATTTTTCTTCCTTACAACATCCTTGGGCGCGCCAAGCTGGAACGGCTTCTGGCGCTGCACGGGCGCGTCACCCTGTCGGTGACAGCGGACAGCATGGAGACGCTCGAAGGACTGGCAACCACCTTCACCGATGCCGGCCATCGTCTGCCGGTGCTGGTCGAATGCGACACCGGCATGGGCCGCTGCGGCGTGCAGACGGCTGATGAAGCGGTCGCGCTGGCAAGACAGATCGACAGAGCCGGTGGCCTCGCCTTCGGAGGACTGATGACCTACCCGGCCGCCGGGCGGGCGGCGGAGGCCGAAGCCTGGCTCGCCGGGGCCAAGCAGGCGCTGGCCGCGTCGGGCCTCGCCTGCGAACGCATCTCCAGCGGCGGCACGCCGGATATGTGGCGCTCCAGCGATACATCTGTTGTCACCGAATATCGTCCAGGCACCTATATCTATCTCGACCGCTATCAAGTCGCCAAAGGCGTCGGCGGCCTCGACGACTGTGCGCTGACGGTGCTGTCGACGGTGGTCAGCCATCCCACAGCTACGCGTGCTATCCTCGATGCCGGGAGCAAGGCGCTGTCCAGCGATACGCTGGGTCTCGCCGATTTCGGCGAGTTGCTCGGCGTGTCGGGAGCACGGGTGACGGGTTTGAGCGAGGAACACGGCACCGTCACGCTTTCGGGCGATGGCAAGCTGCGCATCGGCGAGCGCGTGCGTGTCGTGCCCGACCATTGCTGCGTCGTCACCAATTTGTTCAACGAGGTCAATCTGGTCGACGGCGACAAGGTGCTGGAAACGCTGCCGGTGGCCGCGCGGGGAAGGATGGGGTGAACTAAGAAGCGTCTTGCCTTCTTCCCCTGTGGGAGAAGGTGAATCGGCGCGCAGCGCCGAGACGGATGAGGGGTGTTCCAGCGGAATGAGACGTTGGCGTTCCCTGGAACACCCCTCATCCGTCGCCTTCGGCGACACC
>NZ_RZTC01000137.1:0-14709 GCF_004023165.1 Mesorhizobium sp. M7A.F.Ca.MR.176.00.0.0
GCACGCGGCAGCGTTCCCTCCCCCTTGTGGGGAGGGTTAGGGTGGGGGTCCTCTTCGAAAGACTCCATATGCGATGTGGGAGAGTGACAACTGATGCAAAATGCCTGCCGCAATGCTTGCGCAAGTGCCGCCGAACAGGCCAGTTTGCGCCTGCAGAATCGGTGAGAGCACAATGACCATCCACACCATCAAGGCCCGGGGCATTTCGGTTTCGCTCGACCTCACGGTCGGCCATATCGCCGACATGGTCGTCGAGGGTGGCGGACGACAGCTGAAGCCGCTGCATCGCGCGCCCTGGGTCGATGCGGGCGAGACGCTGCCGGACAATTTGCCGGAAGGCACGGTTCGGCTGTCCGGCGATTTTCTCTGCGCGCCGTTTTCGCGCAGCGATGTCGAGGAGGCGCCGCTGCATGGCTGGCCGGCCAACAGCGCCTGGGATGTCGTCGAAAGTGTCGCGACCGACGATGGCTGGGGCGCGGTCTATCGCCTGCGGCACAAGGTGATGGGCGCCAGCGTCGACAAGATCCTGACGCTGCGCGACGGCCATCCCTTCCTCTACCAGGAACATGTGTTTTCCGGCGGCCATGGTGCGATTTCGGTCGCGCATCACCCGATGACGGCAATGACGGGCGGCGGCAGGCTGGCCTTTTCGCCGAAGCGGTTTGCCGCGACGCTGGACGACCCGCTGGAGCCGGATCCCGCACGCGGCCGCTTCCTGCTGGCCTATCCGGCACGATCCGCCGATCTCGGCCGTTTTCCCGCCGCAGGCGGCGGTACGCTCGACCTGACGGAATACCGCATGGGCGACCTGCGCGAGGATTTCCTCACGCTGGTCGAGACGGATCATGGCGGACCGGGCTGGACCGCGCTTGCGCGCCAGGCCGAGGACGATCTGGTGCTGGTGCTGAAGAACCCTGCCGAGCTGCCGATCACCATGCTGTGGTTCAGCAATGGCGGGCGCGACTACGCGCCCTGGAGCGGTCGCCACCTGGGCGTGCTCGGCATCGAGGACGGCCGCGCCGCCGTCGGCCATGCCGCTTCGATCGGCGACAACTGGCTGAAGCGCGAAGGGGTAGCGACCGCCTTTGCGCTGGGCGAAAGCCAAAGCGTTTCCTTTCGCCATGTCATCGGCGCCATACCGCTGTCTGGCGGCGAGCCACCGCAGGAGCTCACGACGGCGGATGGCCGCATGCGGCTGACGGCCGGTGGCGCGGCGCGGGAGGTTTCCTTCGACAGCGATTTCCTGCGTATTGGGCAGCCTGTGGCTGCCTGAACGAACAGCACAGCTGACTTCTGTTCGTTCAAGGGTTCCCATCAATTGCCAAAGTTGGCGCCGCCCCTCACCTGCCTGCCGGCACCTCTCCCCGTATAGTGACGGGGAGAGGGGTGCTCTCATCACCGGTTTCGCCAACTACCAGCGTTACAGAGTAGGCGCCGAGATTGCGGCTGGCCCCTTCTCCCCGTCACTATACGGGGAGAAGTGCCCGGCAGGGCGATGAGGGGCGGCGCCAACTTTGGCAAAAGACCGCCTCCAATAGCTCAAATCCCGATTTGAAATTTCCGCCAACTGCCGACAAGATACAGCGGAAATTATCGTGCCGATCATCCAGGCCAGAGAGGCTCTCATGTCCGAAATCGCCCATCTCGCCGCCACCATCTTCAAACGCGCCGGCAAGGCAAACCGCTTCATCGTCGCCATTGCCGGTCCACCAGGCTCCGGCAAGTCGACGCTGTCGGCAAGGCTGCATGAACTGCTGCCCGAAGGTGCTTCGGAAGTCGTGCCGATGGACGGCTTCCACTATGACGACGCCGTGCTCGAGCGGCGCGGCCTGCGCGCGCGCAAGGGCGCGCCGGAAACCTTCGACTTTGCCGGGTTTGAGGCCCTGCTGAAGCGTATCCGTGCCGGCGAACCCGACATCGCCATCCCGGTCTTCGACCGCAGCATGGAACTGTCGCGCGCCGCCGCCTCGATCGTCGCCACGCAAACCAAGTTCATCCTGGTCGAGGGCAACTATCTGCTGCTCGACGAAGAGCCGTGGTCGCGGCTGGCGCCGCTGTTCGATTTCTCGATCTTCGTCGACGTGCCGCGCAACGAACTCGAGCGCCGGCTGATGGAGCGCTGGCACGGACATGGCCGCTCCGATGAAGATGCGCGCGCCTGGATCGCGTCCAACGACCTGCCCAACATCGAGCGCGTGCTCGCGCGGCGCCGGGCTGCCGATCTTGTGATCGGCCGTTCCGCTTGATTCGACGGATTGCGCAAGGGGAACCTTAAGACTTTCAGGCCGTTATCCCGACACGGCAATTGTGCCAAAAGAGGGATTCGGTCCAATGGCAATCAAGGCAAGAAAGCCCGCGCCCGCCAAGGGCAAGGCGACCCAATCCAAGGCCGGCGCCGGCCCGGCGATGACAGCCCGTTCGAAGGACGCCAAGCCGGCCTTCGGCAAGGCAGCGCCGAAGAAAGTGGTGCCGACCGCAGCGAAAGCCGCGCCGAAAGCCGCAAAGCCGAAGAAGCCCGCGAGTCCCAGCGACTCCCTGAGCGGCAGTGCGATGCGCACGGCCAAGGCGACGGCCAACGTCGCTGCCGGCGCGGTCATGGTCGCCGCCCGGGGTGCTGCGTCGCTCGCTGCTTCCGTCATGGGCAAAGGCGGTTCCAAGGCCAAAGCGAAGGCGAAATAGCCGCGCTTCGGAGGCTGGTTCGGCTATCCCTTGGCCGGGATGGTCAGGCCTTTCTGCACCGCCGGCCGCGCCAGGCCGCGCTCCAGCCATGTCGAGACATTGACGAAATCGTCAAAGCCGACGAGTTCGCGCGCTTCGTAGAAGCCGATCAGGTTGCGCACCCAGCCGAGCAGCGAGATGTCGGCGATGGTGTAGTCATTGCCCATGATCCACTTGCGCCCCTTCAGCCTGCCGTCGAGCACACCGAGCAGTCGCTTTGACTCGTCGCGATAGCGCTCCAGAGGGCGTTTGTCGGCGATCTGGCGACCGGCGAATTTGTGGAAGAAGCCGACCTGGCCGAACATCGGCCCGACCGAAGCCATCTGGAAGAACACCCACTGGATGGTCTCGTAGCGGCGCGCGGCATCGATGGGCATGAGCAGGCCGGTCTTTTCAGCGAGGTAGAGCAGGATGGCGCCGGATTCGAACAGGCCGATCGGCTTGCCGTCCGGACCGTTCGGATCGATGATCGCCGGTATCTTGCCGTTGGGATTGAGCGACAGGAATTCCGGTGTCCAGCTTTCGTTCTGGCCGATGTTGACCCAATGCGGCTCGTAGGGCAGGCCGAGTTCCTCCAGGGCAATCGATATCTTCACGCCGTTCGGCGTTGTTGCCGAATAGAGTTGGATCTGGTCCGGATTCTTGGCCGACCAACGCGTTGCGATCGGAAAGGCGGACAGGTCGGCCATGGAAACTCCTGAATGGGGATTCGCGCCGAGCGGCGCGGTTTGGCGGGGGGCCAAGAATTAGACGCGCGACACGGCACGATCAATATAGCGGTGACCATTTCGTCGTGCACGGACGGTCAACGGAACGGCCCGTTTGGGGCAGATCGCGCGCCTGGGCTCAAACAGCCTTGAAGGCCAGCACGGCATTGGTGCCGCCGAACGCGAAGCCGTTGCTGATCGCGGCGCGCACCTTGCGCTCGCGCGGGACATTCGGCGTGACGTCGAGGTCGCAATCGGGATCGGCCTCACGAAAATTGGCCGTCGGCGGCACGATGCCTTCGCGGATCGCCATCACGCAGGCGATCATCTCCAGCGCCCCCGATGCGCCGAGGCAATGGGCGTGCATCGACTTGGTCGACGACACCGAAAGCTTGTAGGCATGGTCGCCGAAGACGCGCTTGATCGCTGCCGTCTCGATCTGGTCGTTGGCCTTGGTGCCGGTGCCATGGGCGTTGAGGTAGTCGACATCCTCGGGATTGAAGCCGGCATCGGCCAGGCAGGCGCGCATGGCCGCCGTCGGCCCTTCGACGGTCGGCGCGACAATGTCGGACGCGTCGGCGGAAAGGCCGGCGCCGGCAATCTCGGCAAGGATGGTGGCACCGCGCGCCATGGCGTGTTCGTAGCTCTCCAGCACCGCCATGCCGGCGCCCTCGCCGAGCGACAGGCCCTGGCGATCTGCCGAGAATGGCCGGCAAGTGTCGGGTGCCAGCACCCGCAGCGCTTCCCAGCCCTTCAGAATACCCCAGACCAGCGGCGCATCGGTGCCGCCGGCGACCATCACATCGGCGCGGCCAAGCCTGATCTGGTCGACGGCCGAGGCGATGGCGTGGTTGGACGACGAGCAGGCCGAGGTGACGCCGAAGACCGGGCCGCGCAGGCCGAGATTCATGCTGACGTGGCCGGAGGCCGCACTTGGCATCACCTTTGGCACGGTGAAGATACCGGCGCGGTTCTTGCCCTCGATCAGGATGGCGCGATAGCTCTCTTCGATCGCCTCCCAGCCGCAGACGCCGACACCGACGACGGTGCCCATCCGATAGGTGGTGGCTTCATTCGAAACCAGGCCGGCCTGCTGCATGGCTTCTCTGGCTGCGATCGTCGCCAGCAGGCTGAAGCGGTCCATCGACACGGTCTGCTTGCGGTCGATTCCGTGATCGGGAAGTGCCTTGATTTCGCAGCCGACCTTGACCTTCAAATCATGCAGCTGGGGACTTGTGATCTGGCCGATGGCCGAGCGGCCGGCGCGCATCTCGTTCCAGATCGCGGGCGCGCTGGTGCCGAGCCCGCAAATGCCGCCCATGCCGGTGATGACAACGCGCTGCCGCATTCAGTTCAGGCTTTTTTCGCGATCAGCGCGCGCACAGCTTCGACCATGTCGCCGACATTCTTCAGATTGCTCCAGGCGTCGACCGTGTTCATCTCGATCTCGATGCCATACTCTTCCTCAAGATCGAAGATAATCTCCGTCAGCTCGAGCGAATGGATGCCAAGCGAGGTCAATTCGGTGGTGGTGGTGATTTCTTCGCCGCCGGGCTCGGCATGAGCCTTGATCTTCGCGATGATATCCGTTGCCAGCTGGTCGGCCATTCGGTTCCTTCCCCACTATCTCGACGTTTCCCGACGCCAACTGAGCAGCGCCCCTTTTTCTCCTGGTATCAAGCCACCGTCGTCGTTTAATACCCTCGCCAAGCGCAGCATGACCGTACCAAGGTGGTTCCCTCTATAGAAACCGAAACGTTGTCAAGCAACAAGCTATATCGAACTCCATATCGACAAAGCCGACGGAGTGCTTAACGTGCAGGCATGGATATGGGCGAACCTAACGGCGAACATGACGGGATTTCGACGCAGCGCGTTGCGGGCGTCGCGCGGCTTTCCTGCGCGCTCAGTGAGGGCCGCACGCGCCTGCGGCGCCTCTATCAGGACGGCGCCGCCAAGATAAGAATGCCGGCCGTCTCGACCGATCCGCTCGAAGCGGTGCTGATCAACACCGCCGGCGGGATGACCGGCGGCGACCGTATCGCCTGGGAGGTGGATGTCGGCGCGGCCGCTTCGGCGTCGATCACCACGCAGGCCTGCGAGAAGATCTACCGGGCGGCATCCAACCGTGCCGAAGTGCGAGTCAATTTGTCGGTCGGCGAAAATGGCCGGATCGCCTGGCTGCCGCAGGAAACCATCGCCTTCGACCGGGCGGCCTTTGCCCGCACGCTCGAGGTCGAGCTTGCCGTCGGCGCCGAGGCGCTGGTGCTGGAAGCCGCCGTTTTCGGCCGCCTGGCGATGGGCGAACGCGCCACGCAGGGCGACTTCCATGACCGCTGGCGTGTGCGCCAGGATGGCGCCCTCATTCATGCCGAGGATTTCCGCATCGGACCCGATATCGCCGCCACGCTCGACCGCCCGGCGGTTGCCGGCGGCGCGATTGCGGTGGCGACGCTGCTTCTGGTGTCGCCACGCGCCGAGGCCCTGCTCGACCGGGTTCTGGAGATCGTCGGCGACCACGGCAGCGCCAGCGTCTGGAGCGTGAAGAAATCTGGCAAGCTTCTTGCGAGGCTCTACGCCGGGGACGGCTACCGGCTGCGCCAGCGGCTGGTTCCACTCGTCGAATTGCTTAACGGAAGGGCGGGGTTGCCCAAATTATGGTCACTATAGGCCTGTCTCTACCAATCCAGGGAAACGCATGAACCTGACGCCGAGGGAAAAGGACAAGCTGCTGATCGCCATGGCGGCGATCGTGGCGCGCAAGCGGCTCGAACGCGGCATCAAGCTCAACCATCCGGAAGCGATCGCGCTGATCACCGACTTCGTCGTCGAAGGCGCCCGCGACGGCCGTCCGGTCGCCGAACTGATGGAAGCCGGCGCTCATGTCGTCAGCCGCGCGCAAGTCATGGAAGGCATCGCCGAGATGATCCATGACGTGCAGGTCGAGGCGACTTTTCCCGACGGCACCAAGCTGGTGACCGTGCACGAACCGATCCGTTGAGGAGGACAGGATGCTGGAGCTGCGTCCCAACTGCGAATGCTGCGACAAGGACCTGCCGCCGGAGGCGACGGATGCGCTGATCTGCACCTTCGAGTGCACCTTTTGCGCCGGATGCGTGGAACAGGTGTTGGGCGGCATCTGCCCCAATTGCGGCGGTGGTTTTTCGGCGCGGCCGATCCGCCCGCCAGCGATGCTGAAGAAATATCCGGCGTCGCGCAGACGCGTTCTCAAGGCTGAAGGCTGCGGTCCCAGCAAGGCGGCGTAAACACCAGACCGAGCAAAACGAAAGGCAAATAGAATGATCCCTGCCAAACGCCTCTGCCTGTCGGCGATCCTGCTGCTGGCCGCTGCCATGCCGGCCTATGCTCATGTCGGCATCGGCACGGCCTCCTCCTTCACGGCCGGCTTCATGCACCCGCTTTCCGGGCTCGATCACATGACGGTGATGGTCGCGGTCGGGCTGTGGGCGGCGCTCAAGGGCGGCAAGGCGGTTCTTGCCTGGCCGGCGGCCTTTGTCGGCGTCATGCTGGTCGGCGGCGCGCTGGGCATGCTGCACATGCCGCTGCCCTTCGTCGAACCGGGCATACTGGCATCGGTCGTGACGCTCGGGCTGCTGGTGGCGCTGGCGATCGATCTGCCGGTCTCGGCCGGGGTCGCCATCATCGGCCTGTTCGCACTTTTCCACGGCCACGCGCATGGCACCGAGGTGCCGGAGAATGCCGGCGGGCTTGAATACATGGCCGGCTTTGCCATCGCCACGCTGTTGCTGCATGCCGCCGGCATCGCTGCCGGTCTCAGTCTCGGCATCCGGTTCCGTGGAGTGGCCCGTGCTGCCGGTGCCGCCTGCGCGGCGATCGGCATCGGTCTCGCCTTCGGCATCGTGTGAGGGTGACCATGATCCCCGGTGAAATCATCACGGTGAGCGGCGACATCGAGCTCAACAAGGGCCTGCCGACCGTCACCCTGAAAGTCGCCAACAGCGGCGACCGGCCGGTCCAGGTCGGCAGCCACTACCATTTCTTCGAGACCAATGAGGGGCTGAAATTCGACCGCGAGCGCGCCAGGGGCATGCGTCTCGACATTGCCGCAGGCACGGCCACGCGTTTCGAGCCGGGCCAGGAGCGCGACGTCACGCTGGTGCCGCTCGGCGGCAAGCGCGAGATCTACGGATTTCAGCAGAAGGTGATGGGCAAGCTGTGAGATCTTCCAGCGCGCTCAGCTCAGTTCGATGGCTTGGCCGCGGCGTAGATGACGACCTTCCCGGGATCATCGAATTCGACGGCGAGGACATCCTGCGCCTGCACGCGCCGCGATTCGATGGCGTTGAACAGCAGCGCGTTGGCCTCGATCTCCTTGCGCAGCTCCGTGATGTCGTCTTGATGCTGCTTGACCTTGCTTTCGATCTCCGGCGGCGGGCCGCCTTCGCTGCGCGCGGCGTCGGTGAGGAACACGATGTCGACCTTGTCGAGCTTGGACGTCTTGCGCACCGTACCGATGTTTTCACGCGTGCGGTCGATCGCCGTGTTGACGCTGCGGGCCTCAGCGGTGGCCTTGGCCTCTTCCTGCTTGACCTGCGAGCCGACGATGCGGTTGACGGTCTCCGTGCTTTCGAGCCCTTGCGCCTTCAATCCGGTAGCAGGACCAGCAGCCGCCAGGAACGCCGTGGCGGCGACTGCCCGCATCCCGGTCGAGAAAGAAGTGATCGCCATCGCTCGCTCCTGAGAGAAGTCGTTTCGGGACGCGGGTTAGCGCGAAAAGAACAAAACGAATGCCGCCCGGCGAAGGTTCCTTTCCCGATCCGGCCGGCCGGCCGAATGCCGGCCCGCCGTGCCGTCTCGTCAGCTCGCCTTCTTGGTGATCAAGGTCAGTGCGCCATTGGGTTCCATGCTGGCCGCGACCACCTGCGCCGAGCTCATTCCCTTGGCCTCCAGCGCCGACTTCACCTTGGGTGTGGCATCGATCGAGCTGCGCAGTTTCTTCAAGCCGTCATCGCCGCGCTGGGCGATCACCTGGTTGACCTGCGTCTGGGTGTCCTTTGGCAACTCGGTGATGTCGACGATGTTGACGCTCTGGATCGTCGGCACCGCAGGCTGAGCCTGGGGCGTGGCTGGAGCAGGCGTCGCCGGCGCCGGAGCGGGCTGTGGCGCGGGTTGCTGCTGGGCACTGGCGGCGCCCGCCAGCATCAGGCTGGCTGCGGCGGCAAGAATAATCGTTTTGCGCATGGATTTTCCTTTCCATCGATTGGCAAACGGTCGGTCTGGGGTGACCCCCTAACCTCAACCGCCAAATGGGATCAGAAGGTGTCGCCCAGCGGGTCATTGCGTGACCATAGGATGGCAGCAATGTGCAGCACCGCTCCAATCCAACCGCATTTCAGGAGCAATCGCTGATGGCCAGAATTACCCGCGCCGCCTATGCGCAGATGTATGGCCCGACGGTCGGCGACAAAGTGCGCCTTGCCGACACCGAACTGTTCATCGAGGTCGAGAAGGATCTCACCATCCATGGCGAAGAGGTGAAATTCGGCGGCGGCAAGGTGATCCGCGACGGCATGGGCCAGAGCCAGGTTTCCAGGGCGCAAGGCGCCGTCGATACCGTGATCACCAACGCGCTGGTGGTGGACGCCAGCGCCGGCATCTTCAAGGCCGATATCGGGCTTCGCGACGGCCGTATCGCGGCCATCGGCAAGGCCGGCAATCCTGACACGCAGGATGGCGTCACCATCATCATCGGCCCCGGCACCGAGATCATCGCCGGCGAAGGCAAGATCCTGACGGCAGGCGGCTTCGATGCGCATATCCACTTCATCTGCCCGCAGCAGATCGAGGAAGCGCTGATGTCAGGCATCACCACCATGCTCGGCGGCGGCACCGGTCCGGCGCACGGCACGCTGGCCACCACCTGTACGCCGGGACCATGGCACATGGCCCGCATGATCCAGTCCTTCGATGCCTTCCCGATGAACATCGGCCTGTCGGGCAAGGGCAATGCCTCGTTGCCCGCCGCGCTCGAGGAAATGGTGCTGGGCGGCGCCTGCTCGCTGAAGCTGCACGAAGACTGGGGCACGACGCCGGCGGCCATCGATTGCTGCCTGTCGGTCGCCGACGACTACGACGTGCAGGTGATGATCCATACCGATACGCTGAACGAATCCGGCTTTGTCGAGAACACGGTCGCTGCCATCAAAGGCCGCACCATCCACGCCTTCCACACCGAGGGCGCCGGCGGCGGCCACGCACCCGACATCATCAAGGTCTGCGGCCTGCCCAACGTCATCCCGTCCTCGACCAACCCGACGCGGCCCTACACGGTCAACACGCTGGCCGAGCATCTCGACATGCTGATGGTCTGCCATCATTTGTCGCCGTCGATCCCCGAGGATATCGCCTTTGCCGAAAGCCGCATCCGCAAGGAGACCATCGCGGCCGAAGACATTTTGCACGACATCGGTGCCTTCTCGATCATCTCGTCGGACAGCCAGGCCATGGGCCGCGTCGGCGAAGTCGCGATCCGCACCTGGCAGACCGCCGACAAGATGAAGCGCCAGCGCGGCTCGCTGCCGCAGGAGACCGGCAACAACGACAATTTCCGCGTCCGCCGCTACATCGCCAAATACACGATCAACCCGGCCATCGCGCATGGGCTGTCGAAAGACATCGGCTCGATCGCGGTCGGCAAGCGCGCCGACCTGGTGCTGTGGAACCCGGCCTTCTTCGGCGTCAAGCCGGACATGGTGCTGATCGGCGGCATGATCGCCGCAGCACCGATGGGCGACCCCAACGCCTCGATCCCGACGCCGCAGCCGATGCACTACCGGCCGATGTTCGGCGCCTATGGCAAGGCCAGGACAAACTCGTCGGTGACCTTTGTTTCGAAAGCCGCGCTCGAGTCAGGCCTGCATGGCAGGCTTGGCGTCGACAAGCAGTTCGTCGCCGTCGAGAACACCCGCGGCGGCATCGGCAAGCATTCGATGGTGCTCAACGACGCCACGCCGCATGTCGAAGTCGATCCGGAAACCTACGAGGTGCGTGCCGACGGCGAGCTTTTGACCTGCGAGCCGGCGACGGTGCTGCCGATGGCGCAGAGATACTTTCTGTTCTGAAGCGGCGATTCGACGGGGCGAGCATTATCCGTTGCAGCCCTTGGTGGGAGGCAGCAATATGCGGCCGACCAACAGTTGCATTGTGATCGAGCATGGCCACCGAAATCGCTTCCGCCCACGACATTTTCCCGCATATCCGCATCGTCATGGGCATGGTGATCGGGCTTGGCGTCGCCCGCCTGCTGTCGGGGGTGGCGCGCATCGTCCAGCATCCCGGCCAGTACAAGCTCTATCCCGTGCATCTGGCCTGGGTCGTCTCGGTGCTCCTGATGCTGGTGCATTTCTGGTGGTGGGAGTTCGGCCTCTACGCCATCGAGACCTGGACCTTCGGCAAGTACCTGTTCATCATCTTCTACGCGATCACGCTGTTCCTGCTGTGCGCGCTTTTGTTTCCCGATTCGATGCTGGACTACACCAGCTACGAGGATTTCTTCTATTCGCGCCGTGCGTGGTTCTTCGGCCTGCTGGCTGCGACCTACCTGCTCGACGTGGTCGACACGCTGCTGAAAGGGCCAGAGCATTTCGCCCGCTTCGGCAGCGAGTATCTGTTCCGCACGCCGGTCTTCGTTGCGCTGTGTATCGTCGCGATCCTGGTGCGCGACCGCCGCTTCCACATCGCCTTCGTCACGGCGGCGCTCATTTATCAGATATCGTTCATCCTGCGGCTCTTCGACACCATCGTCTGAGCGAACGCGATGGTCTAGCTTGTTCGGGAAAGGCAGGTTTGCGCATGTACAAGGCCGTCGGATCGCGGGGATCCCGGGTCAGCCGCGCGTCAACGCCTATTTCGACCGCGTGCTGGCACGGCCCGCCCGTGCACGGGCGCAAGCAAATGGGGGATCCATGAAATGAAGCTCAACCTCAACACCGACTTCACCAAATTCCCGCGCGCCGTCTCCGTACTGTCCGCCGGCAATGCCGGAACCACCCTACCGTCAGGCCGGGCCATTCTCGCCCATGACGAGCGGCATCTGCGCCGCCGCGCCATCGAGCTTGCCGACGGCAGCAAGGTGCTGGTCGACCTGCCCGAACCCGTCGCCTTGAACGATGGCGACCGGCTGGTGCTGGAGGATGGCGGCCATGTCGAGATCATCGCGGCGCCGGAAGAGGTCTATGACATCCGGGCTCGCGACGGCGTGCATCTGGCCGAGCTCGCCTGGCACATCGGCAACCGCCATCTCGCAGCAAGCATCGAGGCCGGTCGCATCCTCATCCTGCGCGACCATGTCATCAAGGCGATGCTGGAGGGGCTCGGCGCCACGGTGGCCGACGTTTCCGAACCGTTCAAGCCGGTGCGCGGCGCCTATTCCGGGCATGGCGGGCAAAGCCACGATCACGGCCATGCGCATGCCCACAGCCACGCCGAAGCGCACAGCCATTCTCATGGCGAATCGCATGCCCATTCGCACAGTCATGCCGGCCATCACCACGACCATGACTGACCAGCCTTCGAATATCGCCCTGCTGCGGCTGATGGCGTGGCTGTCGCCTGCCTTTCCGGTCGGCGGCTTTTCCTACAGCCATGGTCTCGAGCGCGCGGTGCATGACGGGCTGGTTGCCGATGCCGGGAGCCTGACCGGCTGGCTGGAAACGCTTGTCGAGATCGGTTCGGGCTGGAACGACGCCGTGCTGTTCGCCGAGAGTTGGCGCCGGGCACGCGGCACCGGTGATCTCGATGAAGTGGCGGCACTCGCCGAGGCGCTGGCCGGCTCGCGCGAACGCCACACCGAGACCATGCTGCAGGGTGCGGCCTTCCTCAAAGCGGCGGCAGCCTGGCCTAATCCAGCGCTGGCGCGTTTGCCGGCCGAATGCGCCTATTGCGTCGCCGTCGGCGCCATCGCCGGCGGCAATTCAATTGCACTTCCCGATGCGCTGTCCGCCTTCCTGCAGGCCTTCTTCTCCAACCTCGCCCAGGCGGCGATCCGGCTTGGCGTCGTCGGCCAGAGCGGCGCGACCACGTTGTTAGCCGGCTTCGAGCCGCTGGCGCTGATGACCGCAAGCCGCGCCGCGCGCTCGACATTGGACGATCTCGGTGGCTGCGCCTTCGTCTCCGATGTCATGGCGATGAAGCACGAAACCCAGTATTCGCGGCTGTTCCGCTCATGACTTTTCTCGCCTTCGCGCTCTCCCTTGTTCTGCTGCTGATTACCACGCTGCATGTCTATTGGGGCCTTGGCGGCATCTGGCCGGGCCAGGATGCGGCCTCCTGCGCCCGCGCCGTTGTCGGCTTTCGCGGCGTCGATGAAATGCCGACGCCGTTTGCCAGTTTCGCCGTTGCCGCGTGTCTCTGCCTGGCGACACTATGGCCGCTGGCGCTCATGGGCGTCTTTGCCTCGCCCTTTCCCCGGGAAGGCCTCGCCGCCACTTCGCTGCTCATCGGCCTGGTGTTCCTGGGTCGCGGCATAGCCGGCTTCACGCCATGGTGGCGGCGGCTGGCGCCGGAACAGCCTTTCGCGCGGCTCGATGTCCGCTATTATTCGCCGCTCTGCCTGTTGATCGGGCTCGGCTTTGCCATCCTCGCCATCACGGAGTTTCCCGCATGACACAGACAAATGGTCCGCTGCGCGTCGGCATTGGCGGCCCGGTCGGTTCGGGCAAGACGACGCTGACCGAAAAGCTGTGCAAGGCGCTGCGCGACGAGTTTTCCATCGCCGTCGTCACCAACGACATCTACACCAAGGAAGACGCCATGATGCTGGCGCGGCTGCAGGCACTGCCCGAGGACCGCATCATGGGTGTCGAGACCGGCGGCTGCCCGCACACCGCCATCCGCGAGGATGCGTCGATCAATCTGCAGGCAATCGCCGAAATGAACAGGAAATTCCCGGATCTCGACATCGTCTTCATCGAATCCGGCGGCGACAATCTTGCCGCGACCTTCTCGCCCGACCTCGCCGACCTGACGCTCTATGTCATCTCGGTTTGCCAGGGCGAGGAGATTCCGCGCAAGGGCGGGCCGGCGATCACCCGCTCCGATTTCCTGGTGATCAACAAGAGCGATCTTGCTCCTTACGTGAACGTCAACCTCGATGTCATGGAGAGCGACGCCGGCCGCATGCGCGGCAAGCGGCCGTTCGGCTTCACCGACCTGTCGCGCGGCAAGGGGCTGCAGGAGGTGATCGATTTCATCATCGAGCATGGCGGCCTGCGAGCCAGCGGTGCCGCTGCCAGCACGGCAGCGTGAGATAGCCATCCCTGCACCAACCAAAACCGGTTGCGGACATGGGCTGGCCACGGCATTCTTGCCGAAACCGGAGGATTTTAGGATGAGCCTTGCCCGTCTGCAAAAGGAAACGCTGACCAACCTGCCCTACTATGAGGAGCGCGTCGATCTTGCCTGCGCTTTCCGCTGGACGGCACGGCTCAACATGCATGAGGCGGTGGCCAATCACTTCTCGCTGGCCGTCAATGATGGCGGGACACAGTTCCTGATGAACCCCAACCAGGTGCATTTCTCGCGCATCAAGGCGAGCGACCTTCTGATGATCGATGCCAACGATCCAGAAACGCTCTCCGGCCCCGATGCGCCCGACCCAACGGCGTGGGGACTGCATGGCGCCATCCATCGCAATGTGCGCCACGCGCGCTGTGTCATGCATGTGCATTCGATCCACGCCACGGTGCTGGCATCGCTCGCTGACTCGACACTGCCGCCGATCGACCAGAATTCGGCGATGTTCTTCAATCGCCATGTCGTGGACGCGCACTATGGCGGGCTGGCCTTCGAGGAGGAGGGCGAGCGCTGCTCGCAGCTTCTCGTCGATCCCAAGGTCAAGGTGATGGTGATGGGCAATCACGGCGTGCTGGTCATCGGCGACACGGTCGCCGATGCCTTCAACCGCATGTTCTATTTCGAACGCGCCGCCGAGACCTACATCAAGGCGCTGTGGACCGGCCGCCCGCTGCGCACGCTTTCCGACGCGATCGCAGAAAAGGCCGCGAGCGAGATGGACGACTATCCCGGCCAGGCCGAACGCCATCTCAGCGAGTTGAAGGCGATCCTCGACGAGCAGGAACCGGCCTACCGGAATTGAGTGTCCAGCCGATAGATGGGTAACAGTTTGAACCGGATAGATAGGTAACAGTTTTCCCCCTTATGATGGGTTCGCGGCAGCGCCAAGCGGTTGGGTTGGCGCGGCGCTGCGGCGAACCAGTTTCCTGTGCTTGTGGTCGATGAAGCC
>NZ_RZTC01000138.1:0-14252 GCF_004023165.1 Mesorhizobium sp. M7A.F.Ca.MR.176.00.0.0
ATGCGCAGCGATGGCGGAACGCTGCGCATCGCAAGGCCAGCCACCGCGAGCCCGGCCTGGACGACGGCGATCAGGCCAAGCAGAGAGGCGCTTGAATAGGTACAGCGATAGAAGCGGTCGGCATCGCCAAGCGCCTGCAGGACATTCATCCTGGCGGCGCAGCCCGGTTCGAACAAGGCGACCGGAAGCGGGTCGGCCTCCCAGGCGACATGGTTGGGCGAGGCGACCCAGACGAAGCGTTCCAGCCGGATCACCTCAAGCGGCTGCTCCGGCAAGCGGGTGATGATCGCCAGATCCAGCCGCCCCTCCGCCAGCGTCTTCACCAGCGCGGTCGACTGTTCGCAGATCAACTCCACCGTCACCAGGGGATGCTCCGCCGCGAAGCGTGAGAGCACGGGCGGCAGGAGGAAGGCGGCATAATCGTCGGGCACCCCCAAGCGGACGCTGCCTGTCTCCTTGGGCCGGGTGACGCTTGCCCAGGCTTCATCCGACAGTTTCAGCAACCGGCGCGCATAGATCAGGAAATCCTCGCCGATCGCATTGGGAGTGACGGTTCTGGGACCACGCACCAGAAGCTGGTTGCCGACCATCTCCTCCAGCCGCTGCATCTGCATGCTGACCGCCGACTGGCTGCGGCCGACCCGAGGTGCTGCATTGGAAAGGCTGCCGCTCTCGACGACGGCGACAAAGGTTTTCAGCAGGTTGAGATCGAGTGGCGCGGCCATGGTGCTATCAGCATATCGAATAGATCATTCCAAATCTATTCGCTTGTTTGAAGGTGGCGCCAGTGACCAGATGGTTGGGATCGCTGGGAACCACCACATGACGGACGCCTCGACAGCCCGCTTCCCGGCCGCGAGCCTTGCTCTGGCAATGGTGATCGCAGGCACGGTCGGCGCCTTCGCCACGGAATCGGGGCTGCATCCCGTCACCGTCGTCTTCTGGCGATGTGTGTTCGGCGCGATCTTCCTTCTCATATGGTGCCTGTTGCGCGGCTACCTGCCGGATCGGACGCTGTTGCCGTCCCGGCTTGCCCTTGCAGCACTTGCCGGCGTGTGCATGGTGCTGAGCTGGACAGCCTTCTTCGCCGGCTTCGCCATGACGTCGATCGCCACGACGACGATTATCTACCATATCCAGCCGTTCTTCGTGGTCCTGATCGGCGTGGTTTTCCTAAGGGAACGCATCTCGCCCGACCAACTGCTGTGGATGCTCGGTGCGTTTCTCGGCGTCGTGCTGGCCAGCGGCCTCGTTTTCGCGCACGGTCATGCCGATGCCAACTGGGTGCCGGGCATTGCGCTGACGCTGGGCGGCGCACTGCTCTATGCCGTTACAACGATCCTAGCCAAAGGCCTGGGCCAGCAGCGCGCCGAAATCACGGTACTCTGCCAAACGGTGGTGGGGGTCGTCATGCTCGCCCCGTTCGCCGGCGTCGGCCAACATATTGCGCCTGCATCATGGGGCTGGCTGCTCGGCATCGGCGTGCTGCACACTGGCATCGCCTACGTGTTGATGAATTCGGCCTTCCCACGCCTGACGACACCGGTGATCGGCGTCATCACCTTCATCTACCCGGTCGTCGCCATCATCGTCGACTGGGCTATCTATGGGCATCCGCTCGGACCGGCGCAGGCAGCCGGCATGGCACTGATTGCGCTGGCAACGCTTGGTGTGCGGCTTGGCTGGCGGTTTCCAAGACGGCGTGTCTCGACCGTGTGAGCCCGAAGCAATTCCCGGGAAAGCACATAGCGCTTCCCCTGGAATTGCTCCAATAACCAAGAGACAGAGTCAGCCTTTGATAAAGCCGATGAAATCGTCTGGCGTGGCGCGGCCCATCTCTTCCTCCCAGTGGCGGCGGCAGAGCGAGACATAGACATCCTTGCCGATTGCCACCTGCTCGCCCTGGCGCGCCACCTTGCCATCGGGGCCGAGGCGCACGACCATCGTCGCCTTGCGGCCGCATCGGCAGATGGTGCGCACTTCGCGCAAATCGTCGGCGATGGCCAGTAGCGCGCGCGAGCCGGAAAACAGCTTGCCCTGGAAATCGGTACGCAGGCCGTAGCACATGACCGGGATGTTCAACCGGTCGGCGATGCGGGCGAGCTGCCAGACCTGCTCCTCCTCGAGGAACTGCGCCTCGTCGACGAAGACGCAATGCACTGACGTATGCGCGTGATGCTCGGTGACGCGGGCGAACAGATCGTCGCCATCGCGGAACATCTCGGCTTCCGTCTCCAGGCCGATGCGCGACGAGATCAGGCCGGTGTCGCCCTTGCGGTAGTGGCCGGCGACGAACAGCATCGTGCCCATGCCGCGCTCGCGATAATTGTAAGAGGCCTGCAAGAGCATCGTCGTCTTGCCGGCGTTCATGGTCGCATAGTGAAAGTAGAGCTTGGCCATGCCGCTCTTTTAAGCCGACTTGCCCTGATACGGGGAGGGGCGGTCGCCCGCATTCCCCTGAAAAAGCCGGCCCGTCTTCGAAAAAACCGTCCGGCATGGCAAAAGCGCCTGATGTGTCGCTGATTGGCCAGCCCGCGCCGTTGATCGCGATTGTCTTAATGCTTGAAACCACACCAGAATGGTGTTTGGCTGACGAAACAAGGCGGGCATAGAAACCGTAGCTACGCTTCGCCAAAGAATCACAATGGGAGACTGTCTATGTCGCGTATGAACTCTTTCGTCGCCGGCCTCGGTCTGGCGGCTTTTTTGTCCACCAGCGCTGCCTTTGCCGGCGATCCGGCGAGCTGCAAGGCGGTGCGCCTTTCCGATGTCGGCTGGACCGACATCCAGGCGACGACCGGCATCGCCTCCGTGCTGCTGACCGCGCTCGGCTATGAGCCGCAGACGATCCAGCTGTCGGTGCCGGTGACCATGGCGTCGCTGAAGAACAAGGATCTCGACGTGTTCCTCGGCAACTGGATGCCGTCGATGACCAACGACATCAAGGACTATACCGCCGATGGCTCGGTCGAGACGATCAGCACCAACCTGACCGGCGCCGGCTACGGCATCGTCGTGCCGACCTATGTCGCTGACGCCGGCGTGAAATCGCTGACCGATATCGGCAAGTTCAAGGACAAGTTCAACGGCAAGATCTATGGCATCGAGGCCGGCAATGACGGCAATCGCATTATCCTCGACATGATCAAGAACCCGAAAGACAATCTCGAAGGCTTCGAGCTGGTCGAATCCTCGGAGGCCGGGATGCTGACGCAGGCCGAGCAGTCGATGAAGAGCAATGAATGGATCGCCTTCCTCGGCTGGACGCCGCATCCGGTGATGGGTGCCATGAAGATCACCTATCTCGATGGCATGGGCGACAGCGGCTTCGGCGCCGCCACTGTCCATACCAATGTGCGCAAGGGTTACACCACCGAGTGCCCGAATGCCGGCAAGTTCATCGCCAACCTGAAGTTCAATCTCGATATGGAAGGCGAGATAATGGACGCGATCCTCAAGGGCGCTGACGCCAATACGGCTGCGACCGACTGGCTCAAGAAGCATCCGGACGCGGTTGCTCCGTGGATTGCCGGCGTGACCACTTTCGATGGCGGCGACGCCGCTGCAGCCGTGAAGACTGCGCTCGGAAGCTGAGCAGGTCTTGCGTTCGGCGTGACCGATCAAGAAGGGCAGTCACTGTAGAAAGGGCTGCCCTTTTTCATATCCTGTGACAAGATGACCGTCCGGCAAGGACGGCGACTGCCAAAGAGGGGCAAGATGGATCCGATTTCAAAATTCTTTGTCAGTTATAAAATCCCCATAGGCGAGTGGGGCAAAGCGTTCTTCACCTTCCTTACCGACAATTTCAACACCTTCTTCCGCGGCCTCTCCGGCGGCTTGAATTTCCTGCTCGATGGAGTGGTCGACACGCTGCTGTTGGTACCGCCGGTCCTTCTCATCGCGCTGATTGCACTGCTTGCCTATTATCTGCAGCGATCGAGAGGCTTGGCGGTGGCTGTCTTTCTCGGGTTGCTGTTCATCCTCAACCAGAACCTCTGGAAGCAGACGGTAGAGACACTGGTGCTGGTGGTTGCCGCCGCCGCCGCCTCGATGGCCATCGGTGTGCCACTCGGTATCTGGGCGGCGCACAAGCCGAAGGTCTATCGCGTCATGCTGCCGGTGCTCGATTTGATGCAGACGCTGCCGACCTTCGTCTACCTCATCCCGGTGCTGACGCTGTTCGGCCTCGGCAATGCGCCCGGCCTCATCGTCACCATCATCTTCGTCATCCCGACCGCGGTTCGTCTCACGCATCTCGGCGTCGTCTCGGTGCCGAAGTCGATCGTCGAGGCCGGCGAGGCGTTCGGCGCCACCAAGAGCCAGTTGCTGTGGAAGGTGGAGCTGCCCTCGGCGCTGCCCACCATCATGGCCGGTCTGACGCAGTGCATCATGCTGTCGCTATCGATGGTGGTGTTTGCCGCACTGATCGGCGCGGGCGGCCTCGGCACCGAAATCAACCGGGCGCTGGGTTCGCGCAAGATCGACCTCGGGCTTGAGGCGGGCCTCGCCATCGTCGTTTTGGCCATCGTGCTCGACCGGATGACCCGCATCGCCGTTGGAGGCAAGAAATGACCGTCGCCGTCGATTTCCGGAACGTCGATATCGTCTTCGGCGCCGACCAGGCCGGATCGCTGAAGATGATCGACGCCGGAGCCAGCCGCGCCGAGATCCTCGAAAAGACCGGCAATGTACTGGGTTGCGCCGGCGCCAGCCTGACGGTGAACGAGGGCGAGATCTCCGTCCTGATGGGCCTCTCCGGTTCGGGCAAGTCGACATTGCTTCGGGCGGTCAACCGGCTCAACGTGGTGTCGCGCGGCCAAGTGCTGGTCAAGGATGGCGACAAAACCGTCGACGTCGTCACCTGCGACGAGGCGACCCTGCGGCGCCTGCGCCAGAAACAGGTGGCGATGGTGTTCCAGCAGTTCGGCCTTTTGCCCTGGCGCACGGTGGAGGAGAATGTCGGTCTCGGCCTCGAACTCGCCGGCGTACCGGAAGCCGAGCGCAAGGAGCGCGTGCAACGCCAGCTCAAGCTGGTCAATCTCGACCAGTGGTCGAAGAAATACGCGCATGAGCTGTCGGGCGGCATGCAGCAGCGCGTCGGCCTGGCGCGGGCCTTCGCCACCGAGGCGCCGATCCTGCTGATGGACGAGCCGTTCTCGGCGCTCGACCCGCTGATCCGCACCAAGCTGCAGGACGAATTGCTGCAGCTGCAGGCCGAATTGAAGAAGACCATCATCTTCGTCAGCCACGACCTCGAGGAGGCGCTGAAGATTGGCTCCCACATCACCATCATGGAGGGTGGTCGCATCGTGCAAACCGGCGCGCCGGAGGACATCGTGCTGCGGCCTGCCAACGACTATGTCCGCGACTTCATCGCCAATGTGAACCCGCTGTCGGTGCTGACCGCCTGGAACGTGATGCGCGACCGTCGCGATCTGGAGCACGGCAAGGACGGCTGGGTGTGGCTCGACCGCCGCAAGACGACGCGCTTCAAGATCGATGATCACGGGCTTGTGGCGGCGGCCGAACGCGATGGCAAGCTGGCGGTCTGGGTGTCGTGCGCCGACGTCGAAGGCCAATCCGAGGAAGCCGCGCAAGTGTTCTGGGCCAATCCGGGCACCTCGCTAAAAACCGTGATGCTGGCCATGCACCGTTCACAGACCGCTCCCGTGGCGCTGTTCGACGACCAGTCGCGCTTCGTCGGCGCCATCGGTATCCGCGATGTCCTGAGCGCGGTGCTGAGAAGGTAGGTTCTTCGGAACTCAATATTGACGAGGCGGCGACCAATCGCGCCTCTTTTTTAAGCCGCCAGCGGCAGGCGCAGTTGGGTCAGCAGGCCGCCGCCCGGGTTGTTGGACAGGCGGATCTCGCCACCTGCGGCGCGCGCGATGTTGCGGGCAATGGTCAGGCCGAGGCCCAGACCGCCGGTCTGGCGGTTGCGCGATTGTTCGAGGCGCACGAAGGAGCCGAACACGGCGTCGATCTGTGCCTGCGGTATCCCGGGCCCTTCATCGCGGATGGTGAGCAGGATCATGTCCTCCGACCGGCGCAGCGAAAGATGCGCCTTCTTGCCGTAGGTGACCGCGTTCTGCACCAGATTGGTGACGCAGCGCTTGAGCGCGACCGGCCGCGCCATGCAGATCAGCCCGCGCGAACGGGTCTCATCGTCGAACGACACGTCGTCATAGCCGTCGGCGATCGATTCCACGAGCGACCAGAAATCGATGCGTTCGTTCTTTTCCTCGGTCACTTCGAAGGTGGCGAAGTCGATCACCGAGCTGGCGATGCCCTCGACATCGGCGAGGTCGTGCGCCAATGCCTCGCGGACCGCCGATTTGCGCAACAGCTCCAGGCGCAGGCGCATCCTGGTCATCGGCGTGCGCAGATCATGCGCCAGTGCCGCCGCCAGATGTTCGCGGTCTTCGACATATTCGCGCAACCTTGCCTGCATGGCGTTGATCGCCTTGGCGGCGGCTCGCACTTCGCGGCTGCCGCTCTCAGCGATCGGTGGGCTCTTCAGATCCTTGCCGATCCGGTTCACGGCGGTTTCCATCATCCGGTAGGGCGCCGTCAGTCGGCGCAGCGACCAGATCGACATGATCACCACCAGCCCTGCGATCAGCGAATAGAGCGGCAGGCTGTCGAAGCTCAGGATCGGGCCGACCGGCGTGATCGGCTCGGTGAAGTTCAGCCATTGGCCGTCGGCGAAGCGCAGCGAGGCCGTCAGCTTGTCGCTCTGGGCGAAGTCGGCGGCCAATACCAGAAGGTCGCGTTCGACCTGGCCGATGTCGGGTCCCGGCGCCGTGCCGTCCGCGTCATCGGCCTCGCGCGTCGCCGGATCGCGGCGTACGCGTGCATCGGTGATGCCGAATTTCGACAGCCTGCCGACGAGGATGTCTTCGAGTTCGGCCAGTTCGTCGTCACCGGCGATCGACGAAGTGACCGCCGGTGTGTCCGAAACGGTGAGCGCATAGGTTGAATTGAACAGGCCGCTCGCCGTCGCCTTGCGCTCGTCCGGACTGGCGTCATGCATGAGCTGCACCAGCGAGAAGGCACGGTCGTTGAGCCGGTAGAGGTCGACGACGTCGTTGGCCGCGGCGCGGTCGCGCGATACGATGTAAAGGGTCGCGACCTGGCTGATCAGCAGGCCGGCAATGACGATCAGCAGCACCCAGACGGGCAAGGTCTGCGGCAGGAAACGCCTCATTCGGAGGTCGTCTCGGGCAGGAACTGGTAGCCGCCGCTGCGTACGGTCAGGATCAGCTTGGGCGTCTTCGGGTCGTCCTCCATCTTGCGTCGCAACCGGCTGACCAGGATGTCGATGCTGCGGTCGAAGGAATAGTCGCTGTCGCCGCCGGACAGTTCGATTAGCTGGTCGCGGGTCAGCACGCGCTGCGCGCTCTTGACGAAGGTCTGCAGCAGGTTGAATTCGGCCATGGTCAGTTCGACCCTGACATCGTCGGGTGCGATCAGCCGGCGCCGAGCACAATCCATCGTCCAGCCGGCGAAGCGGTAGATCTGCTTGGTAGAAGCGCGCTTGGGCTCGGCGGCGCCATTGCGCCTGAGCACGGCGCGGATGCGCGCCAAAAGCTCGCGCGGGTCGAAGGGTTTGGGCACATAATCGTCGGCGCCCATTTCCAGGCCGACGACGCGATCGGTCGTCTCGGTGACGGCGGTCAGCATGATGATCGGCGTCGAGTACTGGGCGCGCAGGTCGCGGCACAGCTCCAGCCCGCTCTTGCCGGGCAGCATCACGTCAAGGACGATGAGGTCCACTTGGACGCGCCGCAGGATGGTCTCCATCTCGACACCGTCGGCGGCAACCGAGGTGTGCAGGCCCCGCTTCTGGAAGAATTCCTGCAGCAGATCGCGGATACCCTTGTCGTCGTCGACGATCAGTATGTGTGCGTCGGATTTCACAGCAGCCCTGTCATTGTTGCCAAGCCCTTCTGTCACAACCCACACGATAGAATTCAGGCCATATGTTGGCCAGTGGCTATGATGGGTTCACACTGGCTTTCTCAGACACAATCCAGAAACAAAATTCTACAGTTCAGAAAAACTCCTGAAAAATTTCAAGGGCATAACTGGTCTCGTGGCGGTCAGGTCATCGGCTGCGACGCTAGTCTCCGGGTTTACGGATAAACCGATGCCAAGGTTGTCGATCAGTTTGTTGGGTGCGTTGCTGGGCTTCTGCCTGGTCACTGCCGCTGTCGGACAATCGGACGCAAAGGTGACGCTCACAACCCGGAGCGAACGGTGCGCCAATCTCAGCCACCAATTTGATGAAGCCCTCGAAACCTACGCCACGGCAACGCAGGTCACCGCGGCAAAGGCACTTCAGAGAAAGGGCAACCGGTACTGCGCCGCCAAGAAACAGGCGCAGGGCATCCGGATGCTCGCCAATGCTTTGAAGCTGCTTGGAGTGACGCCGAACGACCCGGTTCAGTAACACTCAGAAACTTGACCCGCATAAAAAGGAAACGAAGCCATGAAAAAGTCCATCCTCTCCGCCACCGGTCTCGCCGTCGCTCTGGCTTTCGCGATGCCGGCTCTCGGCAACGCCGCCGCCACCACGACCGCTGCTCCGGCTGCTTCGACGACCACCGCTCCGGCGACTGCCGCTCCGGCCAAGGCTGCTCCGAAGAAGGTCGTCAAGAAGACCGTCAAGAAGCACAAGAAGGCTGCCGAGAAGGCCGTCAAGAAGGACGCCCCGAAGACGTAATCAGGTCCGGCATAAAATGCCGGCCTGTTGGCCAAGGACGCTCCAGCTGGTTTCGGCTGGAGCGGCCTTCTTCCTGTCCGAGCCACTGAAGCCCCGACGAAGTCTGGCACCGGCAGCTTCCGCCTCGACTGACACTTAACCCGTTTGCAACGCCGGCCGTGTAGGACAATCCGCATGAAGAAGCGGCTTTCGTCCATTTTGCGCTCGATGGTGATCGGCGGCCTGGTTGCCACCGGCGTCGCCAGGGTGCTGATCCTGTTCACCGCCAGCCCGGTGCCCGATCCGGCCACCGGACGCACCGAGCCTTCGCTGTTCGCGCCGGCGATTTCCACCAACTGGGACTACATCACGCCGGCACAGACCTGGCTGCTGATCGTGCTGACAGGCGCGACGCTGATCTGCGTCGCCGCGTGGCCGATCACGGTCTGGCTGGAACGCCGGGCGGATGCGGGTGGAAACCGCTTTCACCCCGATATCCGGCCCGCCACGACCGCGCGGCAGATTCCCAGCCGTCGCATGTTCGGCCGCCAGGGCCGTTGAACGGCAACCGACACTTTCCCACATGATTGTGAATGGCCGCGTCGGCGGACACTGGTTTTTTCGCGCGTCGACCAAAATGGACGACCGCTTTCGCTGGTGCCAGAATGGCGGCAGGGTTGCTACGCCAGAGCAATTCACCGTTTCGTGGAAACGGCGAACCGTTCTGATCCTTTGTCTTGACGCAATTCCGGGCGGAAAACCGTTTTACACTTTTCCTGGAATTGCTCTAACTGTCGGTTCCAATGCCTGAAATCACCACAAAACCGCGCGTCCAGGTCAAGCCGCAGGTCGAACGGCCAAAGCTCTACAAGGTCATCCTCATCAATGACGATTTCACGCCGCGCGAATTCGTCGTGACGGTGCTGAAGGGTGAGTTCAAGCTCAGCGAAGACCAGGCGCATCGGGTGATGATCACCGCGCATCGTCGCGGCGTCTGCGTCGTCGCCGTGTTCACCAGGGATGTTGCCGAGACCAAGGCGACGCGCGCCACCGATGCCGGCAAGGCCAAGGGCTATCCGCTGATGTTCACGACGGAGCCGGAGGAGTAGCTCTACCGTCCTTCGCGGTACCACATCGAACCCATTGCCAGAAGCAGCAGGCCGAGGCCGAGGAAGCCGCCGAACAGCGGCACGCGCGAGACGGCCTTGAGCACGCTGTCGTCCGTGGTGCGCAGTCCGATCCAGTCGTTGCCGGACGCGGCACCAGCCGAGCGCACAGGCACGATGGAAGGCAGCGTCACGTCGCTGCCAAGGGCTGTGGACGACGCCAGCCGGCGCACGCTGCCGCCGGTGGCTTCAGCCGGCGCCTTCAGCCGACTTTCGGTGGAAATGACGTCGGCGAATTCCGGGGCGTTGACCGGCCCGACATGGGCGAGCGCGGTGAGGTCGCCATTGGCGACCTGATAGAGGCCGATCTCGCTGGTCTCGACGCTGCCTAGGAAAACGCCGGGCTCGGATTTCTCGAGCTTGACGGTCAAGGTCTTGCCGGACGGGGTGATGATCTGCGCGGGGCCGGGATCGTCGGCCATCGTCTGGCGGCGGATTTCCAGCACCATGCCGCGGCCGTCGGCGGTCAGCCGCTCTTCCTCGAGCTCAGGCTCCTTCATCAGCCAGTGGGCGATGCGCCGGTAGAGCTGGACATGCGGGCCGCCGCCCTCGAAGCCGCGCGCCCACAGCCAGCCCTGATCGGACAGCAGCATGCCGACGCGGCCTTCGCCCTTGCGGTCGAGCAACAGCAGCGGCCGGTTGTCGGCGCCCTTCATCACCACTGCGCCTTCGGGATTCTGCACGCCGATGGTGCGGAACCAGCGGCTCCAGTGCGGCGGCTCGGTGGCAGAGCCATCCAGCCCACGCGTCACCGGGTGGCGCTGGCCGAGTTCGGTGAGGCGCGGATAGAAGGCCTTGTCGACCACCTCGCCGGTCGGCATCGCCGGCAGGGCGGACATCAGCGGCGTGCGCGCGATCGAGCTTTCGCCGGCATATTCGGGGCCCGCCGCGATCAGCAGCGCGCCGCCCTTTTCGACATATTCGGAGATGTAGTCGTAATAGAGGATCGGCAGCACGTCGCGGTGCTGGTAGCGGTCGAAAATGATGAGGTCGAAATCCTTGATCTTCTCGACGAACAGCTCGCGGGTCGGGAAGGCGATCAGCGACAATTCGTTGATCGGCGTGCCGTCCTGCTTTTCCGGCGGCCGCAGGATGGTGAAATGGACGAGATCGACCGAGGCGTCGGATTTCAGCAGGTTGCGCCAGGTGCGTTCGCCGGCATGCGGCTCGCCGGAGACGAGCAGCACGCGCAAGTTCTCGCGAATGCCGTCGATGAGCGCGATGGCGCGGTTGTTGGTGTCGGTCAGTTCGCCCGGTTCGCGATCGATGGCGAGTTCGACGATGTTGCGCCCGGCACCCGGAATGGTCACCTGCAGCGGCATCGCCTGGCCAACGGTGGCGTGCTCGACCGCGACCTGTTCGCCATTGACCGAGACGCGCACATCGACCGGGCCGGTCTCGTTTTCGGTCGAGATGACGCGGTAGGTCATGTCGAGCGGCTTGCCGACAAGACCGAAGCGCGGCGCGTTCTCGAAACGTATGCGGCGATCCTTCTCGTGATCGTTGCCGGTTATCAGCGCATGCAGCGGAGCGTTGAAATCGGGCGCTCCCGGGGGGGCGTCATGGACCTCGCCATCTGTGATCATGATGGCGCCGCCGATGCGTGACGGCGGCACGTCGCGGAAGGCGCCTTCAAGCGCGCCGAACAGCCGTGTCTCGGTGCGCTCCTCGGCGGCTTCGGATTTGCCGGCCTCGACGACGCGCACGTCGAACTGCTTGAAGCGGCCAAGCCGCTGCTGCAGCCCGGCCAACGCCTCGTCGGTCTGCTTGGTGCGGTCGCCGATATCCTGGCTCTGGCTGCGGTCGACGACGAGGGCGACAACACTTTTCAGCGGCTCGCGCTCCTCGTTGAGGAACACCGGGTTGAACAAAGCGGCGGCGAGCGCCAGAAGGGCGATGAAGCGGAAGACCGAACCGCGCTGGCGAAACCACAGGCCGACCAGCGCAAGCAGCGCCAGCGGCACCAGCGCCAAGGCCAGCAGTGGCCAGGAGATCAGCGGTTCGAAGGAGATCGACCAATTCATTCCTTACCCTCCCGTTTGTGGGGAGGGTTTATCCGCGACCGGAGGGCACCAAACAAACTCATTCTACTGCCCCAGCCGTTCGAGCAGTATGGGCACGTGCACCTGGTCGGATTTGTAGTTGCCGGTCAGCATGTACATCATGATGTTGACGCCGGCGCGCAGCGCGTAGATGCGCTGCATCGGGTCTGCCGGCACGGTTGGCAGCATCGCATCGCCGTTCTGGTCGACCGCCCAGGCGCCAGCGAAATCATTGGCGGTGATCATGATCGGCGAGACGCCATCGCCGGTACGCACCGGCCGGTTCTCGGCGTTGCTGGCGTCGAGCGAGGCCTCGACCCAGAGCGGGCTGCCGGCGAAGCGGCCGGGGAATTCGGGCAGGATGAAGAAGGATTTGGTCAGCACGTGGTCGGACGGTACCGGTTCCAGCGGCGGCACGTTGAGATTGCCGAGGATGTCGCGCAGCCGCTCCGTCGCCGGGCTGGTCGAATCGGCGCCGATGCCGTTGGCGAACTGGTCGCGGGTGTCGAACAGCACCGTGCCGCCTTGCTGCATATAGGCGTCGACGCGGGCGATCGCTGCCTGGCTGGGCATCGGTGCGGCCGGATCGATCGGCCAGTAGATCAGCGGATAGAACGACAGCTCGTCCCGGGAGATGTCGACGCCGGCCGGCTCGCCCGGTTCCAGCGCCGTCTTCTCGACCAGAAAGCGCGTCAGCCCCTCGAGCCCGGCGCGGCTGATCGAATCGTCGCCCGGCACGCCGGTCAGCACATAGGCGATGCGGGTCTTCGAAATCGCCTCGATGGCAATTTCGTCACCCGGCTTGGCGTCGTCGGCGCGGGCAAGGTCGGCATGACCGAACAAGCTACCCAGCGCAATCAGGACGGCGGCGGTGGTTGTCACGGCACCGGCGCGGCGCGGCCGGCGTGAAAACAGGCCGCCCATCCAGAACACCGCCAGCGTATCAAGCAGCATCAGCACCAGGGCGGCCGCGACCAGCGTGCCTTTCAAATTGCGCGATTCGTCAAAGGCATACTGGATCGAGGTGACCGGAACAGTGATTTGCGGGCGCGCCAGGGGCGCCAACTTGCTGTCGGCTTCCAGCAGATTGTGGGCAAAGACACCCGTCTCGGAACCATAGAGACCGGGCGGGTTTTCAAAAGTCACCGGCAGCGCGCCAGCGCCCGGTACAAGCGGCCGTGCATCCGGCGTCGGCGGCACCAGCGAGCCGTCGGCTGCAATCATGCGATAGGGCGCCAGCGACGCCGCGGCGGCTTCGGCATTGGCGATGGCCGCGCCCTGGTTGCGCGACAGCTGCACGATGCGGCGCAGCATCTCGACGAAGCTGCCAGAGATCGGCAGGTTCGACCAGGTTGCCTCGGGGGTGACGTGGAACAGCACCAGCGTGCCCTTGCCTTTCTTCAGTCCGGTGACCAGCGGCGTGCCGTCGGCAAGGGCCGCCCAGGTGCGCTCGACGATATCGGGTGTCGGCTCGGCCAGCACCTGCCTGGTGACGGTGACCTCGGTCGGCGGCGCCAGATCGGCGAACGGGCCGGCCTTGGGGAATTCGGTGACAGGCTGCGGCGACGTCCATGACAGCGCGCCGCCGAGCGAACGCTCGCCGGTGCGAAGGCGGACGGGCAGCAAATCGTCGTCATCGCCCGCGGTGGCCAGCCGCGAACCGGCGAAACGCACCAGCGTGCCGCCATTGTCGACCCAATCGACAAGCCTCTGCCGAACCTGTCCGGGAATGGTGCCGATATCGGCCATGACGATCATCGCGGGCTTCTGGTCGAGGATTTGCGGGATGGCGTCGGCAAGATCGGCGCTGGAGGGTTCGACCAGATCGGCGAAGGGCTGCAGCGCCCGCCTGATGTAGTAGAGCGGCGACAAAAGCGGCTGTGCCTGGTCAGCCTCGGCCTGCGACAATAGGCCGACGCGCCGCCGCTTGGAGCTTTCGTCGAGGACGCGGACCGCACCGGCCTGCCGCTCGCCGTCGAGCGCGATGGAAGCGAAGTCGTTGCGCAGCTCGAACGGCACCGCCATGGTGCCGGTGGCGGTGGTTTCGCCAGGCGAAAAGGTCAGCGTCGCATCGGCGATGCGGCGGCCCTTGTCATCGAAGGCGCCGGCGGTGACCTGCGCCGGGGCAGGGTCGCCCGGCGCGCGGATGGCGGTCAGTGCAAATCCGTCGACCTGGTTGTCGGCGGCGGTCAGGCCGGTCAGCGACAGCCTGTCCGCGGTTGCCCAGACGACACGCGCGGCATTTTTCGACAGAAGCGTGTTGAAGGCGGCTTCATCGCCTTTTGCCGCCAGGCCGTCGGCAAGCACGGCGACACTGGCCCCGGGCAAGGTCTCCAGCAC
>NZ_RZTC01000139.1:0-13963 GCF_004023165.1 Mesorhizobium sp. M7A.F.Ca.MR.176.00.0.0
GTCATGCTGAGCGTCGAAGCCCTGAAAATCCGGTACGGCGAGGTCGAGGCGGTACGCCGCGTTGACCTCACCGTCGGCAGCGGCGAGATCATCGCGCTGGTCGGCGCCAACGGCGCCGGCAAGAGTTCGACGCTCGGCGCCGTCGCCGGGCTGGTGCCGGCGGCATCGGGCAAGGTGGTCTTCGACGGTGTCGACATCACCGGCCTGGCGCCGGAGGAGATTGCCCGCAAGGGCGTCGCGCTGGTTCCCGAAGGCCGCCGTATCTTCGCCAGCCTGACGGTGGCCGATAATCTGCGTCTCGGCGGCGCAGTGCATCAGCCGGCGGCCGAGGCAAGGCTGCGCGAAGAGGAGATGCTGGAGCTGTTCCCGATCCTGCGCCGCTACCACCGCGTCAAGGGCGGCAATCTGTCGGGCGGCGAACAGCAGATGCTGGCCATCGCCCGCGCGCTGATGGGCAAGCCGCGCATGATCCTGCTCGACGAACCTTCGCTCGGCCTTGCCCCGCAACTGATCGACACCGTCTTCGACCTGATCGCCGAACTGCGCCGCAAGGGCCTGACCATCCTGCTGGTCGAACAGAATGTGGCGCTGGCGCTCGAAATCGCCGACCGCGCCGTTGTGCTCGCCAATGGCGAGGTGGTGCTGTCGGGCACGGCAAAAGAACTCGCTTCATCGGACCTCGTCCGCCAAGCCTATCTGGGAGCTTAAGAAGCATGATCGCGCAGCAGATCATCAATGCGGTGAGCCTCGGCGGCGTCTATGCGCTGCTGGCGCTCGGGCTGGCGATCGTCTTTTCCATCGTCGGCCTCATCAACTTCGCCCATGGCGAGCTGATGACGCTGTCGGGCTATGCGCTTCTGGCCTCGCTGGTGCTGGGTTTTCCCTTCCCGGTGGCGGTGCTTGTCGCCGTCTCCTGCGGCGCGCTCGCCGCGGTCATCATGGAGCGTATCGCGTTCAGGCCGATGCGCGGCGCCAGCGTCACCAGCCTGCTGTTGACCAGCTTTGCCGTCTCCAGCCTGTTGAAAGTCGTCTTCCAGAACGGCATTTCGGCGCGGCCGCAAGCTGTCGCAATGCCCGGTTGGATGACCGGCGCCTTCTCCTTCGGCGATTTCACCATAGGCGTCGGTCCCAGCATCTCCATCGTCGTCTCCGCACTGGCGCTGATTGCGCTGGAAGTCTTCCTGCGCCGCTCGGTGACCGGCACGGCGATGCGCGCCGCGGCGGAAGATTTCGACGTCGTGCGCCTGATGGGCATTCCGGCCAGCCGCATCATCGCCACCGCCTTCCTGCTCTCCGGCCTGCTGGCCGGGCTGGCGGCTATGCTGTGGGTGGCGCAGCGCGCCTCGGTCGATCCGCTGATGGGCTTTACGCCGGTGTTGAAGGCGTTCATCGCCGCCGTCGTCGGCGGGCTCGGCAGCTTGCCAGGTGCTGTCGCCGGCGGTTTTCTGCTCGGCATCATCGAGGTGCTGTTGCAGGCGACATTGCCGGGAGCGATCGCCCCCTATCGCGACGCCATCGTGCTGTCGGGCGTCATCGCCGTGCTGCTGGTTCGCCCGCAAGGCCTGATCCCGGCGGTCCGCGCCCAGCGAAGCTGATCTATGTACAGCAAGCCTGAATTTGCGCCGCTGTCGCACGACGAGGTGTTCGGCCTGATCGAGGCCGCGGCCTTCGCCGCGGTGGTGACAGCGGGACCGCAAGGGCTCGTCGTCTCGCATCTTCTCTTCGTGCTCGATCGCGCGCGGGGTGAAAACGGAACTCTGGTCTCGCATCTCGCCAGGGCCAATCCGCACAGCACCTTGATCAGCGAAGGCAGGGAGACCGTCGCCATCTTCCACGGCCCGCATGGCTATATCTCGCCGTCCTGGTATCCGCGCAATCCGGTGCGCGACAGCGCGCCGACCTGGAATTTTGCTGTCGTGCATTGTCATGGGCATCCGGTGCCGCTCGACGAGCACGCCACCGCCCGGCATCTCCTGCAGCTTGTCGAGGTGCTGGAAAAAGATCGCGATGACCGCTGGCGCATGCGCGAGCTGGGACCTGGCGGCATGGAGCGGCGTATACCTGGTATCATGGGGTTTGACCTGCCGATCGGGCGGCTCGAAGCCAAGTTCAAGATGGGGCAGGATGAGCGCCTCTATGACACAGGCGGAGCCATCAGGGCGCTGGAGCAAAACGATCCGGCGCTGGCGGCGATGATGAAGGCGCACAACGCGTATCGCCAGGACTGACCGCCTGCATGCGGCAAGGATAAGAAAAAATGATCCCCAATCTCAACATCGTGCCCTTCGTCAGCGTCGATCATATGATGAAGCTGGTGCTGAAGATCGGCGTCGAGCGCTTCCTCGTCGAACTCGCCAGCTACATCGAGGATGATTTCCGCCGCTGGGAGCTGTTCGACAAGACCCCGCGCGTGGCCTCGCACAGCGCCGAAGGTGTCATCGAACTGATGCCGACCAGCGACGGCGAGGTCTACGGCTTCAAATACGTCAACGGCCATCCCAAGAACATGCGCGAGGGGCGCCAGACGGTGACGGCTTTCGGCATGCTCGCCGATGTCCACAATGGCTATCCTGTCTTGCTATCCGAAATGACCATCCTGACCGCGCTGCGCACGGCGGCGATGTCGGCTCTGGCCGCCAAATACCTGGCGCCGGCCGGCTCCAGCTGCATGGCGCTGATCGGCAACGGCGCCCAGGCCGAATTCCAGGCGGTGGCCTTCAAGGCGCTGCTCGGCGTCGACAGGCTGAGGCTTTACGACATCGACCGCACTGCCACCGAAAAATGCATCCGCAATCTCGCCGGTCTCGGCTTCGACATGATCGCCTGCGGCACCGCGCAGGAGGCTGTCGAGGGAGCCGACATCATCACCACCGTCACCGCCGACAAGCAGTACGCCACCATCCTCACCGACAACATGGTCGGCTCCGGCGTGCACATCAACGCGGTCGGCGGCGACTGCCCCGGTAAGACCGAACTGCACCGCGATATCCTGCTGCGCTCCGACATCTTCGTCGAATATCCGCCGCAGACCCGCATCGAGGGCGAGATCCAGCAGCTTGCACCGGATCATGGGGTGACCGAGCTGTGGCAGGTGATGTCAGGCGCCGTGCAAGGCCGGCGCGATGCCACCCAGATCACGCTGTTCGATTCGGTCGGCTTCGCCATCGAGGACTTTTCGGCACTGCGCTATGTCAGGGACCAGCTGCGCTCGACTGGCCTCTACCAGGAACTCGACATGCTGGCCGACCCCGACGAGCCGCGCGACCTGTTCGGCATGCTGTTGAGGGCGGCCCAGCATGGTTGAGATGAGCGTTGTTCAGCCAGCCGAGCCCCACATGGCATCCGGCACCACCACCAGCTTGCCGACGAAAGCCTTGGCGATGAAATCCGCCTGCGCATGGTGGAAATCGGAGAGCTTGTAGACGCCGCCAACCAGCGGCCGGATTTTCTTCGCCTCGATGTACCCAACGATGCGGCGGAAATCCGCACGCGTGCCCTGGCTCGAGCCGTGCAGCTGCAATTGCTTCAGGTACATGGTCCTGAGATCGAGCTGCACGACCGGGCCGGCAATCGCGCCTGCGGTAGTGTAACGGCCCTCGGGCCTGAGAATACGCAACAGGTCGTTGAAGATGGCGCCGCCGACGAGGTCGGCCACCACGTCGATCGGCTGGCCTCCGGTCGCCTCGTTCACGGCTTGCGGCAGGTCGGCAACACCACGGGTGATGACGGCCTCGGCGCCGATGTCGAGCACCGCCTGTTCCTTGCCCTTGCCGACGACGGCATAGGGAATGGCACCGCGCGCCCGTGCCAACTGCACGATGCCGGAACCGACACCGCCCGAAGCGCCGGTGACCAGCACGCGCTCGCCGGCCTTGAGCGCCGCGCGCTCCAGCATCTGTTCACCGGTCAGGTAGGCGCAGCAGAAGGTGGCGAGTTCGATATCGCTCATGTCGGTGTCGATGACATGAGCGTTCTCGGCCGGCACGGCCTGGTATTCGGCGTAACCGCCATCGCGGCCATGGCCCATATAATCGATGTCGGCGAGTGAATCGTCGTCGCGGTTGTAGATCGAGAAATCGACCATCACCCGTTCGCCGATACGGTCCGGCGATACGCCTTCGCCGACGGCGGCGACGATACCGACGGTGTCCGTGCCCTGGATGCGCGGGAAAACAAGCGTGTTGCCCTGGCGGCGCCATGTCGACACGGCGGCAGCGTCCTCCTCCGTGCCATAGGCGCCCTGGCGCACCCAGACATCGGTGTTGTTCATCCCGCAAGCGCTGACCTTGACCAGCACTTCACCGGGAGCGGGCCCGGGCACTTTCACATCGCTGCGGTAGACGAGTTTTTCCGGTCCGCCGTGCCCGGTGAGCAGCACGGCGGCCATGGTGGCGGGGAGGGTTCTGATCATGGCATTCATAGTCGATCTCAGAGATTGGCAAACACGCTCTTCACGGCATCGGCGGTCTTCGACACGACGATGTCGGTTTCCTCGCGGGTCAGGCAGAGCGGCGGCGCGAAGCCGAGAATATCGCCCTGCGGCATGGCGCGGCCGATGACGCCGCTTGCGGCAAGTGCCGTCGCCACCTGCGGCCCGATCTTGAGCGAGGCGTCGAAGAACACCCGGTCGTCCTTGTCGGCAACGAATTCCACCGCCGCCAGCATGCCGTCGCCGCGGACGTCCCCGACATTCGTGTGGCCGCCGACTGCCTTGGCCAACTCGGCGCGGAAATAGGCGCCGGTCTCCTTGGCATTTGTCACCAGGTCCATCTCGTCGATCAGTTCGAGATTGGCGACGCCGGCGGCGACGCAGATCGGATGCGCCGAATAGGTCCAGCCATGACCGAGCGAACCGAGCTTGTCGGAACCCTCAACCAGCACCTGCCACATCTTGTCGGCGACGATGACGCCCGACAGCGGGGCATAGGCCGAGGTCAGGCCCTTGGCGATGGTGATCAGGTCGGGCTTGATGCCGTAATGGTCGGAGCCGAACATGGTGCCCAGACGGCCGAAGCCCGTCACCACCTCGTCGGCGACCAGAAGCACGTCGTACTTCTTCAACACCGCCTGGATCTTTTCCCAGTAGAAGGCCGGCGGCGGCACGATGCCGCCGGTGCCGAGGATCGGCTCGCCGATGAAGGCCGCGACGGTTTCCGGACCCTCAGCCAGGATCATCTCCTCGAGCTTGTCGGCGCAATGCTGAGAAAACTGCTCCTCGCTCATCGAGCGGTCGGCGCGGCGGAAGTAGTAGGGTGCCTCGGTGTGCAGGATCGGCGCGCGCGGCAGGTCGAAGGCGTTGTGGAACAGGTCGAGCCCGGTCAGCGAACCGGTCATCACGCCCGAGCCGTGATAGCCGCGCCAGCGCGAAATGATCTTCTTCTTCTCCGGCCGGCCGAGCACGTTGTTGTAGTACCAGATCAGCTTGATGTTGGTTTCGTTGGCATCGGAACCAGAGAGGCCGAAATAGACCCGCGACATGCCCTGCGGCGCGCGGTCGATGATCATCTTGGCCAGCGTGATCGAGGCCTCGGTGCCGTGGCCGACATAGGCGTGGTAGTAAGCGAGGTTCTTCGCCTGGTTGGCGATGGCGTCAGCGATCTTCTGGCGGCCGTAGCCGACATTGACGCAATAGAGCCCGGCAAAGGCATCGAGGCTCTTCCTGCCATTGTTGTCCCAGACGGTGACGCCTTCACCGCCGGCCATAATACGCGTCGGGCTCTCGCCGCGCGCGTGCGTGCCCATATGGGTCGAGGGATGGAAGAAGTGGTCGCGATCCCAGGCGGCGAGTTCGTTGGACTGGTCGAGCATTCTTTTGACTCCTTGAAAGGTCCGGGTGGGTCTAAGCCACGTCCAGGCAGAGATACTTGATGTCAGTAAAGGCTTCGAGCCCGTGGCGCGAGCCTTCGCGCCCGATGCCCGATTGCTTGACGCCGCCGAACGGGATCGGCGCGCCGGTGATCTTGACGCGGTTGATGGCGACCATGCCGTAGTCGAGCGCGCGGCCCATGCGCTGCTGCCGGCCACCATTCTCGGTCACGACATAGGCGACGAGGCCATATTCGGTGGCGTTGGCGCGGGCAATCACTTCATCCTCGCTGTCGAACGGCGTCACGGCGGCAACCGGGCCAAACGTCTCCTCGCGCATGATCAGCGCTTCATCGGTGACATCGGCCAGCAGCGTCGGCTGATAGAACAGGGGGCCAGCCTGGTGCCGCTTGCCGCCGGTGAGGCAGCGCGCGCCATGGGTCAGCGCATCGGTGACCTGCTCTTCGACCTTCTTGATCGCGCGCTCATGCATCAGCGGGCCGATGTCGGTGTCATCTGCAAGGCCATTGCCGGTCCGCAGCGCCTCGATGCGCGCGGTGAAAGCTGCGCAGAAGCGATCGTAGATCGGACGCTGGACATAGATGCGGTTGGCGGCGAGGCAGTCCTGGCCCGACGTGGCGAATTTGGCGTCGATGGCGATATCAACCGCCTTGTCCAGATCGGCATCCGCAAAGACGATCAGCGGTGCGTGGCCGCCAAGCTCCATCACCAGCCGTTTCATGGTCGGCGCGCTTTGCGCGGCGATCAGCCGGCCGATCTCGGTCGAGCCGGTAAAGCTCATGGCGCGAACGCGCGGGTCTTCGCACATCCGCCCGACGATGGTCGAAGCCTTGCCGGTGATGATGTTGAAGACGCCGGCGGGCAAGCCGGCGCGTTCGCCGAGTTCGGCCAGCGCCAGCGCCGACAGCGGTGTTTCCGAGGACGGATGCGCAACGATCGTGCAGCCGGCGGCAAGGGCTGCCGCAGCCTTGCGGGTCAGCATCGCCGACGGAAAATTCCACGGCGTGACGACGCCGACGACACCGAGCGGCTCGCGTCGCACCATCATCTCGGCGCCCGGCAGATGGCTTGTGACGCTCTCGGCATTCAAGCGTTTTGCTTCTTCGGCATACCATTCGACGAAGGAAGCGGCATAGTCGATTTCGCCCAGCGACTCCTGCAGCGGCTTGCCCTGTTCCAGCGTCATCAGCAGAGCGAGGTCTTGCTTTGCAGCGATGATCAACTCGAACCATTTCCGCAGGATTTTCGAGCGCTCCTGCGGCAACAGCGCCCGCCACGCCGGGAAGGCGCGCGCGGCGGCATCGATCGCCTTCGTCGTCTGCCGGCCGTCGAGCGCGGCGACGAAAGCGACTGTGGTGCCGGTGGCCGGGTCGGTGACTTCGAAGCTTTCGGCAGCCTCGCTCGCCGTCCAGTGGCCATCGACATAGGCGAGTTCACGCAGCAGCCGGCGGTCGGTCAGGCGATCGAGCGCTTCATGGCGATGCGAGCGGGCGAAATGCGCGGACATGGTCGAGACCTCCCGGTTCGGACTGATGCGGGAAGACTATCCGCCCGATGCAGATAGAGAGGCTGTTTGGATGCCTTGAAGTAGAGAGACTCTCTCTATTGCGTCGCCTCGGCAGACGATCTCTCCGGCCTTAAGCCGACGCCGGCAGCAGGTCGGCTATGGGCAGCGCGATCTCGTCCTTCACTGTCTTGATGACGATGTAGGTGAAGTAGCGATCGATGCCGATTTCGCGGTCGAGCAAGCCGTCGACCAGCCGCTGATAGGCGTCGATGTCGCGCGCCATCACCTTCAGCACATAGTCGACGCCGCCGCCCACCGACCAGCAGGCGACGATCTCTGGGATGTCTCGGATGACGCGCTCGAAGCGGTCGAAATCGGCCTGGCGGTGGTTGGCCAGGGTCACCTCCATCAGCACGGTGGCAACGGGTGCGACGACGCGCATGGCGATCCTGGCGTGATAGCCCGAGACGATGCCGGCCTTTTCCAGCTTGCGCAGCCGCATCCAGCACGGCGTCGGCGACAGGCCGACCTGCTCGGCCAGCGCCAGCTTGGTGATGCGTCCGTCGCGCTGGATGGCGTCGAGGATTTTCAGGTCGATCGGGTCGAGTTTCGCTGATGTCATCAGAGCTCACTTTTCGTCCGAGTACCATGACGGCGCATTATTTCGATTGTCAATTGCACTGATTTCGATCTCTAATAAGTCATGACATTGTGGCAACCCGATCCCGCACTCATCAGGCGGCCGGCATATCAATCGCTGGCCGACCAGTTCGCGCGTGCCATCCATGACGGGCGCCTGGCCAATGGTGCGCGGCTGCCGACCCATCGCAGGCTGGCCGACGATCTGAAACTTTCGGTGCAGACGGTCAGCCGCGCCTATGAGGAACTGATCCGTCGCGGCCTGATTTCGGGCGAGATCGGCCGCGGCAGCTTCGTCCAGACGCAGCGCCGCGAGCCGGAGCCGCCCTACCTGCCGGAGCGGCTCGGCGAAGTCATCGACCTGTCGATCCTGAAACCGGTTTGTGAGCCGATGCATCTGGAGCGGCTGAAACAGGCACTGGGCTGGCTGGCTGAGAACCTGCCGTCGAGTTCAGCACTTTCGTTCCGGCCCAACATGGTGTTTCCGCGCCACCGCGCGGTGGCGGTCGAATGGCTGAGGCTTTGTGGCCTCGATGCATCGCCGCAGAACGTCAGCCTGACCAACGGCGCCACCGCCGGCATGACCGTGGCGCTGATGAGCGTCGCGCCGCCGGGCTCGACGGTTGCCACCGAGGCGATCGGCCACCACACGCTGGTGCCGCTGGCGCGCTATCTCGGCTTCAACCTGGAAGGCCTGCCGATCGACGACAATGGCCTGATCCCGGAAGCGCTGGACGAGGCCTGCCGGCTTTCCGACATCCGCGCGGTCTTCGTGCAGCCCTCGGTGATCAACCCGACGGCGACCCTGATGGATGCGCGGCGGCGAGAAGAGATCGCCGCGGTCGCGCGCAAGCACGACATCGCCATCATCGAGAACGATGTGCTCGGTCCGCTGGTCGAAGACCGGCCGCCGCCGGTTGCCGCGTTCGCGCCTGAGCGCACGCTCTACGTCACCTCCTTCACCAAGATCACCGTGCCCGGTCTGCGCATCGGCTATCTGGCCGCGCCCGACCGCTACGTCGCCGCCGTCGCCAACCGGCATCTGGTCTCGAACTGGATGGCGACGCCGCTGGTGGCCGAGATCGCCACCAAATGGGTGACCGACGGCACGGCGATGGAGCTTGTCCACTGGCAGCGCGCGGCTTTGCGGCGCCGGCAGGATATTGCAGCGCAAGTGCTGGCGGGGGTGGACTATCGCGCCCGGCGCGACGGGTTGCATGTCTGGCTGCAACTGCCGGCCGACCGGGGCGAGGAAAGCTTTGTCGCCCAGGCTCGCCTGCAGGGCGTGGCGATTGCACCCGGCACATCCTTCCGTATTTCGGCTGCGCCGTGGCATCCGGCGGTACGTATCTCGCTGGGTTCGACCACCGAGGGGGAACTGCGCGCCGGCCTCGGCGTTGTCACCAAGCTTTTGCTCGGCGATCCCGAGCACCTGCTGCTCGCTATCTAGCGAGTGCGCCGCTATCCGGGTGATGCCGGCCTGCGAAAGGCAGCCTCCTGCGCTTCCGGTACTCACGTACGAAAAGTACGCTCCGTTCCGGTTCTCGGAGGCTCCCATTCTCGGCTCGGCCTGACCCGAATCCCGGCGCACTCTTCGGCACTGGTTGCTCAAGAATTGTGCGGAATGGGAAATATTGTCATGATATTATTTTCCCGATTGACATGATTTGGCGCGTTCCGCATCGTTAAGGGGCACAGGCTTCTCCAGCACGGGGAATTTATTTGTCCGCATCAGCGCCCATCATCAAGATCGACAACATCTCGAAGAGCTTCGGCAGCTTCAAGGTGCTGGACGGCCTGTCGATGCAGGTCATGCCCGGCGAGAAGCTGGCGCTGATCGGCCCGTCGGGCTCGGGCAAGACGACGATCCTGCGCATCCTGATGACGCTTGAGCGCATCGATGGCGGTCATATCCAGATCGACGGCGAGCAGCTCTACCACATGGAGCGCAATGGCCAGCTGCTGGCCGCCGATGAGCGGCATCTGACAAGGATGCGTCAGAAGATCGGCATGGTCTTCCAACTGTTCAACCTGTTTCCGCACAAATGCGTCATGGACAATGTCACGCTGGCGCCGATGCTGACCAAGGGCACGCCGCGTGCCGCCGCCGAAAAGCGGGCGATGGAACTGCTTGAAATGGTCGGCATGGCCGACAAGGCCAAGTCCATGCCGGCGCAGTTGTCCGGCGGCCAGAAGCAACGCGTGGCAATCGCCCGGGCGCTGGCGCTGTCGCCGAAGATCATGCTGTTCGACGAGGTGACGTCGGCGCTCGATCCGGAGCTGGTCGAGGAGGTGATGAACGTCATGCGCAAACTCGCCGCCGAGACCGACATGACCATGCTGCTGGTCACCCACGAGATGGGTTTCGCCCACGATTTCGCCGACCGGGTACTGTTCTTCGATCGTGGCAGGATCGTCGAGGAGGGCAAGCCCGACGAGATTTTCCGCAATCCCAAGCAGGAGCGCACGCAAGGCTTCCTGAAGAAGATCATCGCGGCCGGACATCGCGTCTGACCGCAATGCCCAGGGCGACGAAGTCGTCCCGAGGTGGCGAGGGCCGCCCCGTAACAAAGCAAGACAAGAAACAAGGAGTTGGGAACAATGAAAAAACTTGGCATTCTGGCTGGCGTCGCCAGCCTTGCGCTGGCGGCGGTGCTGGCCGCCTCGAGCGTGGGTTCGGCCGACGACAGCAAGCTCGAACAGCTCAAGGCGCAAGGTTTCGCCCGCCTCGCCATCGCCAACGAGCCGCCCTATACGGCGGTCGCCGCCGACGGCAAGGTTTCGGGTGCCGCGCCCGATGTGGCCCGCGAGATATTCAAGCGGCTCGGCGTCGCCGACGTCGCCGCTTCGATCTCCGAATATGGCGCCATGATCCCCGGCCTGCAGGCCGGTCGCTTCGATGTCGTCACCGCCGGCCTGTTCATGAAGCCGGAACGCTGCGCCGCCGTCGTCTATTCCGAGCCGGTGCTTTGCGATGCAGAGGCGATGTTGGTGAAGAAGGGCAATCCGAAGGGCTTCAAGAGCTATGAGGATGTCGCCAAGGATACGACTGCGACCATCGGCGCGCCGGGCGGCGGCACCGAAGAGAAGCTCGCGCTCAATGCCGGCGTGCCGCGCGATCGCGTCATCGTCGTGCCGGATGGCCAGAGTGGCGTGAAGATGCTCCAGGATGGCCGCATCGACGCTTATTCGCTGCCCGTCCTGTCGATCAATGATCTGGTCAAGAAGGCCAACGATCCGAACCTCGAAGTCATCGCTCCGGTGCAGGGCGCACCGGTCTATTGCGACGGCGCCGCCTTCAAGAAGGGCGATGAGGCACTGCGCGACGCCTTCGACGTCGAACTGGCCAAGATGAAGAAATCGGGCGAGTTCGCCAAGATTATCGAACCCTACGGCTTCTCGGCGGCGGCGGCGATGTCGACCAGCCGCGACAAGCTCTGCGCGGCGAAGTGATTTTTCCTTCTCCCCGTTCAACGGGGAGAAGGTGTCACGAAGTGATGGATGAGGGGCGGCGCCAAGTTCTGAGACTCTAGTGCCGCCCCTCATCTGCCTGCCGGCTTTCGTTGCTCGAAAAGCCAAGCAATTGGCTTTTCGCCCGCTACGCGGACCGCTCCTCAACTCCCCGTAAACGGGGAGAAGGAGCTAAACCCAACGTTGGAACGTAAATGACCCAGTGGTCCGGCTATTTCGGCCTGATATTGCAGGGAGCGCTTGTCACCATCGAGCTGACGCTGATGGGGTCGGTGCTGGCGTTGATCATGGCCTTCCTCGCCGGCATGGGGCGCGTATCGCGCTTCTTTGCGCTGCGTTGGTTGGCCACCGCCTATATCGAATTCTTCCGCGGCACCTCGATCTTCGTGCAGTTGTTCTGGGCCTATTTCGTGCTGCCCTTCATCGGCATTTCGTTGACCCCGTTGCAGGCCGGCGTGCTGGCGCTCGGCCTCAATGTCGGCGCCTACGCCGCCGAAGTCGTGCGCGGTGCCATCCAGTCGATCGGCCGCGAACAGTATGAGGCCTGCACCGCGCTCAATCTCGGGCGGTGGCAAGGCATGCGCCACATCATCCTCCCGCAGGCGCTGCTGGTGATGCTGCCGACTTTCGGCAACAACGCCATCGAATTGCTCAAGGCGACCGCCGTGGTGTCGCTGATCTCGCTCACCGACTTGACCTTCCAGGCGCAGGTGGTGCGCGCCCAGACCGGCAACACCCTGGTGCCATTCACCACCATCCTGATCATCTATTTCATCCTCGCCCTGCTCATCTCGTGGGGCGTGCGCTCGCTGGAACGACGCATGGCGCGCGGCCTCGATGGGGTGCGTGCCTGATGGCCAATTTCCTTCTGACAAATTGGGCCTGCTGATGGAATGGGATTGGAATTTCGTCTGGGAAATCATGCCGACGCTGATCCAGGGGGTGAAGATCACCATCCTGGCGACGCTGCTCGGCTCGGTGCTGGCGGCGGTCGTCGGGCTGGGCATTGCGCTGGCGCGCCGCTCGCCCCACAAAGCGCTGTCGCGCACGGTCGGCTGGGCGGCTGAATTCATCCGTGGCACGCCGCTTCTGGTGCAGCTCTATTTCATTTTCTACGTGCTGCCCGACATCGGCATCCTGTTGCCGCCGCTGGTCGCCGGTGTCATCGGGCTCGGGCTGCATTACGGCACCTACACGGCAGAGGTTTATCGTGCCGGCATCGACAATGTGCCGCGCGGCCAATGGGAGGCCGCCAAGGCATGCAATTTGAGCGCCAGTCAGACCTGGACCCACATCATCATTCCGCAGGCCATCCCGCCGATGATTCCGGCGCTCGCCAATTATTTCATCGCCATGTTCAAGGAAACGCCGCTGCTGTCGGCAATCACCGTGCTGGAACTGATGAACCAGGCCAAAAGCGTCGCCAACACCTACTATCGCTATATCGAGCCGATCACTCTAGTCGGTGCTTTCTTCCTGGTCATCAGTCTGTTTTCGGTCGTGCTGCTGCGCTGGCTGGAACGCCGCTACGGCAAGATCGAGAGGTAGTCGATGAAACCCTTGCCCGAGATCAAGATCTACCCGAAACGGCCGGCGCTGGATGCACGCCCGCTCGACATGCGCATCGGCCTGATCATCCTGGCCACTGACCACACCAGCGAACCGGATTTCCGCCGCATGGTGGCGAGCGAGCGGGTCGGCGTCTATGTCGCGCGCATTCCCTATGCCAACCCGACGACGCCTGAAAACCTGCGCAAGATGCAGCCGGCGCTGACGGCGGGCGCGGCCCTGATCCTGCCGGACGAGAAGCTCGATGCCATCTGCTATTCCTGCACTTCGGCCTCGGTGGTAATCGGCGATGCCGAGATCGAGGCGGCGATCCAGGTCGCAAAGCCCGGCGTGCCGGTGGTCACACCGCCGATGGCGGGCGTGCGCGGGCTGCGTGCGCTGGGCGCAAACAAGCTCAGCATCCTCACTCCCTACACGGTCGAAACATCCAGGCCGATGGCCGCCTATTTCGCGGCGCGCGGCTTCGAGATCGTCAGCTTCACCTGCCTCGGTTTCGAGGATGACCGCGAGATGGCGCGCATCGCACCAGCAACGCTTGTCGATCTTGCGCGGGAAGCGACCGACGCCAGCGCCGATGCGCTGTTCGTGTCCTGCACGGCGCTGCGTAGCGCGCTCGCGGTCACCGGCATGGAAAAGGCGATCGGACGTCCCGTGGTGACCAGCAACCAGGCGACCGCCTGGAACTGCCTGAGATTGTGCGGGGATGAGGCGCCGCATCCTGAGTTCGGGCGGCTGATGACGTTGCCGTTGGTTCAGTAAGACGATGTCCCACATTCACGAGCGACCCCCTCTGGCCTGCCGGCCATCTCCCCCTCGAGGGGGGAGATTAGCTGCTGCCCGGCTTTCGCCAATCACCGACGTGACAGGAAGAACGGCAGCGTCGAAGCTGCCAATCTCCCCCCTTGAGGGGGAGATGGCCGGCAGGCCAGAGGGGGTCGCCCCATGACGCGC
>NZ_RZTC01000140.1:0-13802 GCF_004023165.1 Mesorhizobium sp. M7A.F.Ca.MR.176.00.0.0
CCTCCTCTCCCCTCGGGGAGAGGTCGGATTGCCCCGAATTGCCCTTCGCAATTCGGATGGCAATCCGGGTGAGGGGGTCTTTGGTCGCTGAGATGCCCGGCAGGGCAGAGGGGGGTACTTCGTGAAGCACCTCCCCTCCCGCTCCTCCCTGCTGATGGCCCCGGCACTGGCCTGGCTCGCGGCCTTGATGGTGGTGCCGTGCGCGCTGGTGCTGGCGCTCGCCTTCTTCCGGCGCGGCATCTATGGCGGTATCGAATATACCTTTACGCTGGAGAATTTCGGGCTGGTCTTCGATCCGCTCTATGCCGGCATCTTCCTCAATTCGGCGCGCATCGCCGGCACCGCCACCCTGATCGCGGTGGTGATCGGCTATGCCGCCGCCTACGCCATCGCAGCCGCCCCGCGCCGGTGGCAGCCGGTGTTCCTGTTCTTCGCCGTGCTGCCGTTCTGGTCCAATTACCTGATCCGCACCTATGCCTGGATCGTGCTGCTCAACCGCGAAGGCCTGATCACGCAGTTGTTGCGCTGGTTCGGCTACACCGGCGAGCCGCCATCGATGCTCTATACGGAAGGCGCGGTTATCGCCGGTCTGGTCTACAACTATCTCCCCTTCGTCATCCTTGCCTGCTACGCGCCACTGTCGCGCCTCAACCCGGAACTGGCCGAAGCCTCGCGTGACCTCGGCGCCTCTGCCGCCACCACATTCCGGCGTGTCATCCTGCCGCTGACCGTGCCGGGCATCGCCGCCGGCGCGGTGTTCGTCTTCGTGCTGTCGATCGGCAATTTCGTCACGCCCGCGCTGCTTGGCGGCGGCCGCTTCCAGATGATCGGCAACCTCGTCTACGACCAGTTCCTGACCGCCAACGACTGGCCGTTCGGCGCCGCGCTCGCGATGGCGCTGATCGCCATCATGCTTCTGGTGCTGATGGCGCAGGCGCTGGCCGCCAATCGCGCCTCGGGCCACGCCGCGCGAGCCGGCGGAGACACCGATGGCTGAGCGCTCTCCCGCCACGCGGCGCACGCTCTGGCTCGTGCTGAGCCTGGTCTTCGCTTTCCTCTACATCCCGATCGCCGTGCTGGTGGCGCTGTCCTTCAACGAAGGCGGGCTGCCAACGGCGTGGTCGGGATTCTCGCTGAAATGGTATGCCTCGCTGGCCGACAATTCGGCGATCCTCTCCGCCGCGCTCAACACGCTGATCGTGGCACTGGTGTCGACCGCAATCGCAACATTGCTCGGCACGCTGCTGGCGATCGGCATCGAGATGCGCCGGCAGTACGGCAAGGGCCTCGAAGCACTGATCTTCGCGCCGATGATCATTCCCGACATCGTGCTGGCGATCGCGCTGCTGTCGTTCTTCTCGATGCTCAATCTGACCATGGGCCTGCACACGATCATCCTCGCCCATGTCGTCTTCAATCTCGCCTTCGTCTGCTCGGTGGTGCGCGCAAGGCTGAAGAGCTTCGACTGGTCGATCGTCGAGGCCTCCGCCGATCTCGGCGCCTCCGCGCTCACCACGTTCAGGCGGGTGACATTGCCGGTCATCGCGCCGGCGGTGATCGCCGGCGCGCTGCTCGCCTTCACGCTCTCGGTCGACGAGTTCATCATCGCCTTCTTCACCGCCGGCGCCGGCCGCGCATCGACGACGCTGCCGATGCAGATCTACGCCATGATCCGCTTCGGCATTACGCCGGAGATCAACGCGCTGGCGACCATCGTCATGGCGGTCTCGATCACCGCGCTGACCCTGTCGCAGCGGCTCAACCGTGGGATCATAGGCCAATGAGCGAACCCCGCACGCTTCTGGCCATCGATCATGTGTCGAAAAATTTCGGCCGGGTAACCGCCGTCGACGGCATCTCGCTCGACATCCGCGAGAATGAGTTCTTCGCGCTGCTCGGCCCGTCGGGCTGCGGCAAGACCACGCTGCTGCGCATGCTGGCAGGCTTCGAGACGCCCAATGACGGGCGCATCCTGCTCGACGGCCGCGACATTGCCAAAACCCCGCCCAACAAGCGGCCAGTCAATCTGATGTTCCAATCCTATGCCCTGTTTCCTCATATGAGCGTCCGCGCCAATGTCTCCTACGGCCTGGAGATGGAACGTTTGCCGGCGGCTGAAATCCGCTCCCGCGTCGACGCCATCCTGGCGACAACCGAGCTGGTCCCCTTCGCCGACCGCAAGCCGGAGCAACTGTCGGGCGGCCAGAAGCAGCGCGTCGCGCTCGCCCGCGCGCTGGTCAAGCGGCCGCGTCTGCTGCTGCTCGACGAGCCGCTTGGCGCGCTCGACAAGAAACTACGCGGCGCCATGCAGCTGGAACTGAAGCGCCTGCAGCACGAGGTCGGCATTACCTTCGTCATCGTCACCCATGACCAGGAGGAGTCGCTTGTGATGGCCGACCGCATGGCGGTGCTCAAAGACGGCAGACTGCTGCAATGCGACACGCCGCACGCGATCTATGAGCATCCGGCCGACCGTTTCGTCGCCGACTTCATCGGCGTGATGAATTTTGTGCCCGGTAAAGCCGCCACCGACGGTGTAGTGGCTGCCAACGGAGCGCGTATCGCCGGCAAAGTGCCCGCCACACTCACAGCCGGTGCATCTGCTGTCGCGTCGGTGCGGCCCGAGCGCATCCGGCTGTTCCCGTCGGTGGAGACCGCCAACCGCACCACCGGCACGGTCGAGGCGCTGGCCTATCAGGGGCTCGACCTGCAGCTGCATGTCCGCACACCTCTGTCGCCAAAGCCATTCCTGGTGCGCGTCACCGCTGATGCCGCCGACCGCCGGCCGGTCGCGTCGGGAGATCAGGTCGAACTCGGCTGGGACGCCGCCGATGTCAGAGTTTTCGCAGAATAAAGGAGAAGCCTGATGGCGCAGAAGACGATCGCGTTTTTTCCAGAAGCCGCCTACGGCCCGGCGCTCAATTCCGTCGGCATCGCCCAGGCGGTCGAGGCGCGCGGCCACAAAGCCGTTTTCCTGTCCGACCCCGGCTTTGTCGATGTCTACAAGGGCTACGGTTTCGAGGCGCATCCGGTGAACCTGTCGGAGCCGATGCCGCCCGAGCAGATGGCGAAATTCTGGGAGGATTTCATCAACGGCCACATCCCGAACTTCCGCAAATCGCCTTACGATCAGGTCGACAATTACGTCAAGGATTGCTGGACGGCGATCGTCGACAGCGCCAAATGGGCGCAGAAGGATCTGCCGCGCGTTCTCTCAGCCATCAAGCCGGATGTGATCTGCGTCGACAATGTCATCCTGTTTCCGGCCATCAAGCAGTTCGGCAAACCGTGGGTGCGCGTCATCTCCTGCTCGGAAAACGAGATCGACGACGAGGACATCCCGCCCCATCTCTCCGGCTGCGGCGAGAACGACCACGCCGGTCACCAGCGCTACCGCGATCATTTCAACGCGGTGATCAAGCCGATCCATGGCGACTTCAACGCCTTCCTCGCCGCCAACAACGAGGCGCCTTATCCGATCGGCCAGTTCTTCGAGGCCTCGCCCCATCTCAACCTGCTGCTCTATCCCGAAGCGGCAAAGTTCAAGCGCCGCCATCCGCTCGACCCGGCAAAGTTCCAGTATCTGGAAGGCTGCGTGCGGCAGGAGAAACCCTACACGGTGCCGACATTCGCCAAAAACAATGACGGGCCGCTGCTCTATGTCTCCTTCGGCAGCCTCGGCGCCGGCGATGTCGAGCTCTTGAAGCGCATCATCGCGACCCTGGGCAAGACGCGCTACCGGGCGCTGGTCAATGTCGGCGGCTACAAGGATCAGTACACGGACGTGCCCGGCAATGTGATCGTCGAGAGCTGGTTCCCGCAGCCTTCGGTCATCCCGCAGGTCGATGCGGTGATCCACCATGGCGGCAACAACTCCTTCACCGAGTGCCTCTATTTCGGCAAGCCGGCGATCATCATGCCCTATGTCTGGGACGGCCACGACAACGCCACCCGCGTCGAGGAAACCGGCCACGGCTTCGGCATGCCGCGCTACGACTGGACCGATGCCGAGCTGATCGCCAAGATCGAAACCTGCCTGACCGACCCGGCGATGAAAGCCAAGCTGGCGAAGACATCGGCGCAGATGCGCGCGCAGAATGGGCCGGAGAAAGCAGCCGGGTTGTTGGAGACGCTGCTATGACCTCCTCCGCTCCCCACCTCCACCAAGCCACCACCCGCACCGACCTCGTCGACTGGGGCGCCCAACCTGACGCATTGGAAGGCGCTTCGCACTCCACCGGCAGGCTCGTGCACAAAGGCCCGAACAACCAGCCGGAATCCGGCATCTGGGTGTGCACGCCAGGCCGCTGGCGCCTGAGGATCCCGCGCGATGAATTGTGCCATTTCGTCGCCGGCCTCGCGACCTACCGGTCGGATGTCGGTGAGCTGATAGAAATCTCCGCCGGGACCGTGGTCATGTTCCCGGCTGGCTGGACAGGCGAATGCACCGTGCATGAGACCATGCGCAACGTCTACATGCTGGCCTGACCACGGAGCTTGACGACATGCCGACACCGCACTGGCCGAAGGCCTCGACCGTGGAACTGGAGGACTGGGGCGCGGGCAGCAACACGCTCGCCGGTTCGCCGCGCGCCTCGGGCAGGGTCCTGTCCCGGAACCCGGACGGATCGAGCGAATGCGGCCTGTGGTCGTGCACGCCTGGCACGCGCAAGGTCACCTTTGCCGCCGACGAGTTCTGCCATTTCCTCTCAGGCCGCGGCAGCTATGTCCATGACGATGGCGAAGAGATTCCGGTCAAGGCCGGCACGCTGGTGTTCTTCCCAGCCCGCTGGACCGGCACCTCCATCATCACGGAAACGCTGATCAAGGCCTTCATGTGCCGCTGAGCACCCTTTCAAGGAAATCGACATGACCACACCCATCATGAAATCCCCGCTCACCGTTACCGACCTCGTCGACTGGGGCGTCATCCCGACCATGATCGAGGGGCAATCCCACACCTCGGGCAAGCTGCTGTACAAGGGGCCGGAAGGCCGCTCCGAATGCGGGCTTTGGGTCTGCACACCAGGCAAATGGCACTGCCATGTCACCCACGACGAGTTCTGCCACTTCCTCGAAGGGCGCTGCACCTACGTCCATGAATCCGGCGAGGTCATCGAGATCGAACCGGACACCGCAGCTTTCTTCCCGCAGGACTGGAAGGGCGTCTGCACCGTCCATGAGACGATCAAGAAAGTCTACATGATCCGCTGAGCGGATCTGAGAGGATGCTTATGGATTTCTCAGCTGACCGGCCGGCTTTCTTCGTCAACCCGGATTACCGGCCGATGGCCGGCACAAACAAACCGGTGATCGATCCGGCGACGCTGGAAACCGTCGGGGCGATCGCTGCGGCCACCGACGGCGAGATCGATGCCGCGCTCACCGCCGCGACCAGGGCGCAGGCCGCCTGGAAAAAGCTCGACGCCAAGAGCCGCGCCAAGCACCTGCATGCCGTCGCCAACGCCATCGAGGCGGCGGACTTCACCCGCTGCGCCGAGCTGATGGTGCGCGAGATGGGCAAGCCCTACCCCGAAGCGATCGGCGAGATCGCCAATTGCGCGCCGATCTTCCGCTACTATGCCGAGATGGCGCGCGACGATGCCGGCAAGATCGCCGGCACGACGCAGGCCGGTTCGTTCCAATATGCGCGCTACGAGCCCTATGGCGTCTCCGTCCACATCATGCCCTACAACTTCCCGATCCTGCTGATGTGCTGGACGGTCGCCGCATCGCTCGCCGCCGGCAATGCCTGCGTCATCAAGCCGGCCGAGGCGACGACGCTGTCGACGCTGGACTACATGACCGTGTTCCGCTCGCTGCCGGAAGGGCTGGTCTCCTGCCTGCCTGGTGGAGCGGCTACGGCGCAGGCGCTGATCGCCTCCGAACGCACCCATGCGGTTGCCTTCACCGGCTCGGTCGCCGCCGGCAAGGCGGTGGCGGTGGCCTGCGCCGAACGCATGAAGCCTTGCGTCATCGAGGCCGGCGGCAGCGATCCGCTGATCGTCAGCCAACACGCGCCGCTTGAGATCGCGGCGGCCGGCAGCGTCACCGCGGCCTTCCATCTCACCGGCCAGGTCTGTACCTCCGCCGAGCGTTTCTTCCTCGTCGACGCCGTTCATGACCGCTTCGTCGAGCTGTTCGCCGAAAGGACCCGGGCGCTGCGCATCGGCAACGGCATGGACAAGACCGAGATCGGACCGCTGGTCAGCGAAAGCGCGCGGACCAAAGTCATGCGCCTCGTTGACGATGCTATCCGCAGCGGCGCCAAGGCGGTGACCGGCGGACGCATCCCTCCGGCACACAACACCGGCTGGTTCTACGAGCCGACGATCCTGACCGGCGTCACCCCGGACATGGCAATCGTGCGCGAAGAATGCTTTGGACCGGTCGCCGCCATCTGCCGGGTCAGGGATTTCGATGAGGCGATCCGGCTTGCCAATGACAGCCCGTTTGGGCTCGGCGCCTCTGTCTTCACCACCGATCTGGCCGAAGCCCACGAGGCGGCTGAACGGCTCGAAGCCGGAATGGTCTGGGTCAACAACCCGCTGATCGACAATGATGCCTTGCCCTTCGGCGGCTGGAAGGCCTCGGGCCTCGGCCGCGAACTCGGACGCCAGGGGCTCGACGCCTTCCGCCGCTCCAAAATGGTGATCATCGACCACAAGCCTGCAATCCAGGAATGGTGGTATCCGTACCCCGACAGCTGGTTCCGCGAGACCGGTGGCCGCAAGCACGTCTGAGTGTTTCGAACCTCGCCAGCTCCGGATAGCCAGCTCGGTGGCTATCCTGGGATAGCCAGTCCATGGCCGGGAAAAAGCGATGCCGCCGGGCGAAGCCCGGCGGCATCTTTCTTCGATTGGCTACTGCCGTTTCAACGGCAAGTCGTTACGGCGTCGTTTCTGCTTCCATCGCGGCGGCCGTCTGGTCGATCTTGTCGGCAAGGACGCCCTGAGCCCAGGACGTGACCGCAGCGTCGACCGGCTTGTTGGCCATATCCGCCAGTGCCGCGTCGAGCGATGCATCATCGGTGCCGACCTCTGCCGCGGCAGCCGCCTCATTGGCGGCGGTGACCTCTGCCTCCTGGGCAGTGATTTCGGCCTCCAGATCCGTTATCTTCCCAGGCAAGGCCGCCTGATCTTCGGGCGTCATGGCCGCAATCTGCTCGGGCGTCAGCGACGTCAGCGCGTTCAACTGCGAATTCAGCGCATCCAGCTTCTCCTGGGCCGCTTCAGCGGCGGCCTGAGCGACCTTGGCTTTGGCGGACTGCGTCACGAAGGCCTGGATGGCAGCGAACTTCTTGCTCTTCGAGTTCATATAGGCGTTGATGTTGCGCTGAAGCGAGTTCAGCCGGCCGAGCTTGGCGTGGATGTTCTTCTCCTTGGGGACCGACGAGACCTTTGTGGTCTTGTCGACCGTGGTGTCGTCCGTTTTGGCCTTTGCCACCTGCCCCCGAGCCGACGACGACTTGCCGTGCGAAGCGCCGCTCTTGCCATTGCTATTGCCGCCGTTACCGCCTGCATTGCCCCCGCCGTTGCCGTTGCCGCCGGCGTTGCCACCGCCATTGCCGCCGCCGTGCCCGTTGCCGCCGGCTCCGGCGAGCGCCGGAGACGCCAGAAGCGCCAATGCGGCAAGCGCCGCGAACAGAGTTTTCCGGTTTGTCATGGTAATCTCCTCGGGAATCGTCACCTGGCCCGACCGCTAGCGACCGTCCTATGAGAAATCGCTAATTGTACAGAGTAAACTTTAGACAAATGCTGTCTCAATACGCGATCTGGCGCTCAGCCCGAAACATAACCATCTGATATTAAACACGAATCAGCGCTCGTGAACGGCGATGGCACTGAAGTCCCATGCCGGCAGGACTATAGTCCTGCCGGCATCCAGCGGCATGGGTGAAAGTCGTGACGTGGTATATCGGAAAGGCTTTGAAACAGGGAAATTGATAAAGAAAGCACAAGTCTCAGCCGATACTTTCACCGCCGTCGATTACCAGCGCCTGGCCGGTCATGAAGGATGAGCGGTCGGAGACGAGGAACAGGATCGCTTCCGCGATCTCATCGGCGCTGGCCCAGCGTCCCATCGGAATCTTGGTGCGGACATAGGTTTCGATCGCCTCGCGTCCGCCCATCTGGGCGATGAACGGTTCGTTGAACGGCGTGTCGACCCAGCCCGGGCAGAGCGCGTTGACGCGGACATTGTGCCGGGCATAGTCGAGCGACATCTGCCGCGTCATTGCCACTACCGCGTGTTTGGAAGTGGCGTAAGCGATCATCTCGCGGTCGTAGAACACGCCCGAATTGGAGGCGGTGTTGAGGATGACACCGCCGCCTCGTGCGATCATCGACGGCATGACCATCCTGGCCGCCAGGAACTGCGCCCGCACATTGACCCGCCATGACGCGTCCATGCCGCCGACCTCGACCTCGGTCAGCGTTCCGCCGACCTGGATGCCGGCGTGATTGTGCAGGATGTCGATGCGCCCGTGCCTCTCGATCGTGCCGGCAATGAGCTTTTCCAGCGCCCCATCGTCCGCGACGTCAGTGGCGATCGCCTCGGCCTGCCCGCCCACTGCCCTTATGTTCGAAGCCGTTGCTTCGCCGGCGGCCTGATCCCTGTCGGCGATGACGACCACCGCGCCTTCCCTGCCCATGATCATGGCGCCGGCGCGCCCGATGCCGGAGCCGGCGCCGGTCACGACGGCGATGCGGTCTTTGAGGATCATGATGCGACTTTCAGTTCGACGGCTTGCGCTGGCGCAATTGCCATTGGGCAAGCACCACAAGCAGCACGGAAGCGACGAGCACGATCGTCGCGATGGCGTTGATCTCCGGCGTCACGCCGCGCCGGATCGACGCGAAGACATAGATCGGCAGCGTCGTCTGCGCCCCGGCGACGAAGAAGGCCACAATGAAATCGTCGAAGGAGAAGGTGAAGGCGAGCAGGAAACCGGCAACGACGGCCGGCATGATCTGCGGCAGCACGATCGAGCGGAACGTCGTCAATGGCGTCGCGTAGAGATCGCTCGACGCCTCGACCAGATTGCGGTCGAGGCTGCCGAGACGCGTGCCGACGATCATCGTCACCAGCGCCATGGAGAACAGGCCGTGCGCCGCGATGATCGAGCCGTAGCCGAGCGCCAGGCGCGGCGGCTGGTCGTCGGGCCAGATCGAGGCGAGGAACGGATTGACGACCGTGAACAGCTGGACGAGCGCGACCAGTGTCGAAATGCCGATGACGACGCCCGGAACGACGATCGCGGCGCCCAGAAGCGCATCGAAGACCGCGCGTGTTCTGATGCCGACGCGAGCCAGGCCGAGTGCTGCCGCCGTGCCGCACAACGCCGCCAGCAAGGCGCTGGTGGTGGCGATGAACAGGCTGTTCTTCAGCGCTTCGACCAGGAACGGGTTCGCCAGCGCCTTGCCGTACCATTGCACCGAAAAGCCGGTGAACTCGCTGGCATGGTGGCCGGCGTTGAAGGAGAACAGCACGACCAGTGCGATCGGCAGATAGAGGAAGGCGAACACCAGAATGACGAAGGCGCGCATCAGATCAAATCCACCCGGCGCGCGCCCGAAACCCGGGTCGAAATGCGGTTGGCGGCAATCAGCACCACCACCGAGACCAGCACCAGCGTGATCGCGATGGCCGATCCGAACGGCCAGTTGCGCGACTGCAGGAACAGGTCGACCAGCGCATTGCCGATAAAGAACACCTTGCCGCCGCCAAGCAGCGTCGGGATCAGATATTCGCCCAACAGCAGGATCATCACCAGCGAGAAGCCGGTCATCACGCCCGGCAGCGACAGTTTCAGGGTCACGCCGAGGAAGGTCGAGAGCGGCGTCGCGCCGAGATCGGCGGAGGCTTCCAGCAGCCGGCGGTCGAGCCGCTCAAGGCTGACATAGATCGGCAGGATCATCAGCGGCAGGTAGCCATAGACGATGCCGAGCAGCACCGCGCCCGGCGTGTTGATCAGCCTGATATCCTCGAAACCGATATAGGACAGCAGAGCCGGGATGCCGCGCCCGCCCAGGATATACATCCAGGCATAGGTCCGCATCAAAAGGCTGGTCCAGAACGGAATGACGACCAGCGCCAGCAGGATCAGCCGCCAGCGCTGCGGTGCGCGCAGAGCGAGATAATAAGCAACGGGATAAGCGACGAGCAGACAGGCGAGCGCCCCTATCGGCGCCAGCACCATCGTGTTCCAGAAGGCAGCCGCCCGCGCAGGAAGATTGGCATATTGCGCGAAGGTAAAAGCCGCTTGATAGCCGCCTTCCGGCGCCCGTTCGCCGACGCTGAACACCGCGATGGCAATGAATGGAAGCACCAGAAACACCACCAGCCACGCGGTCGCCGGACCGAGCAGCAAAGCGGTCGTGAGGTTGTAACGAAATCTATTGCCGCGCATTGAAAACCGCCCCGATACCGGCGGACATATGCCCGCCGGTCAATTGTCCGCGCCAGACCGCCGCTCAGGCCGACTTGAAGCGCGCCATCAGTTCGGCGCGGCCGGGATCGGTCAGCGTTGCCGCCGCGCCGAATTCCAGCGGCGTCAACAGGTCGGCCGCCGGATAGAGGATCGGATTGTCGAGCACTTCCTTGGGCAGCAGCTTGTTGACCCGCGCATCGGTCGACGGCGCACCATTGGCCAAATGCTCCTTCACCGCCACCTGCGGATTCATCAGGTAGTTGAGCAGGGCGTAGCCGGCCGGCTTGTTCGGCGCATCTTTCGGAATGGCGTAGAAATCGGTCCAGATCTCGCCGCCTTCCTTGCCCAGCACATAGGCGATCTCGGGAATGTCGCGATGCAACTGCGCGCCATCGTTCGTCCAGCACATCGTCATCCAGGCGTCGCCGGCGCGCATGCCCGGCTGGTAGTCGGAGGAGACCGCGAACAGATGCGGCTTGACCTTGAGCAGCAGTTCCTCCGCCTTGGCGAGCTCGTCTTGCTTCAACGAGTTGAACGAATAGCCGTAATATTTCAGCGCATTGCCGATCGTGGTCAGCTGGTAGTCGTGCACCATGGTGCGGCTGTCGCCTTCGGCCATGGCGGTATCCCAGAACTCCTTCCAGGTGGTCATCGGCTGGGTCAGCTTCTTGGTGTTGACGGCAAAGCCGGTGGTGCCCCAGTTCTTCGGCACGGCGTAGGTCACCGCATCGATCGTGCCTTCCCCGGTGAAGCGGGGATCTTGCTGCGAGCCGTCGAAATTCGGCAGCTTCGCCATCTCCAGCGGCTCGATGATGCCGAGCTTCTTATAGGTCGAGATCGTGTAGTTGGTCGGCACGAACAGGCTCCAGCCCGAGGCGCCGGCCTGCAGCTTGGCCAGCATCTCCTCGTTGGAGCCGAACACGTTGACCTCGACGGCGACGCCGGTGTCCTTCTTGAAATTCTCGAACGTCGCCGGGTCATGGTAGTTCGGCCAGGTGGCGATCGACATGCGGTCGCCAAGGCTTTCGGCGGCAAAGGCCGGTGTCGGCATGATGCCGATCTCGCGCGCCATCACCGCCGTGGCAATGCCAAGGCCGGTGAGGCCGAGGAAGTCGCGGCGGCCGATCGAGCCGCGCTTCAAACGCATCAGCTGATCGACAAAATTCTTGGGGCTTATCGGCAGTCCGTCACGATATGATTTCGACATGTTTATCTACCCTCTGGTTGGCCCCGTTGTTCTTGGTCTCCGCAAACGCCAGCGGCGTTCCGGAGGCAAAGCCGATGGCGACGGGTTCACCCGGCTTGAAGAGATTGCCGTGGCCGATCAGGTGATCGGCCTTGGCCAGCAGCGTTCCGATGCCCTGGACCTCGATCGCGTATTCCGCCGTCGAGCCGAGGAAGATCCGGTTGCGGACGATGCCCTTGAATGGACCGCTTGTCTGGGCACCAAGACTGAGCGATTCAGGACGAAGGCTGACCGAAACGGCCTCACCTTGCTGCAGGGCGGTGCGCTTGCGCGCTGCAATGACGGTGCCATCGGCAAGCGCCACCTCCACCAGATCGCCCGAATGTCCGGCGACGGTGCCGCTCAGCAGGTTTGTCTTGCCGACGAAATCGGCGACGAACAGGTCGGCCGGTTCGTCATAGATCTCGCTCGGCTGCCCGAGCTGGACGATGCGGCCGCCGTTCATGACGCAGACGAAATCGCTCATCGACAGCGCTTCCTCCTGGTCGTGCGTGACCAGCACGAAGGTGATGCCGATCTCGCGCTGCAGGTTCTGCAGCTCGATCTGCATGTCGGTGCGCAGCTTCTTGTCGAGCGCAGCCAGCGGCTCGTCGAGCAAGAGCACCGCCGGCTTGTTGACCAGGGCTCGTGCCAGCGCCACACGCTGCTGCTGGCCGCCCGACAGTTCATGGATCTTGCGGCGGCCATAGCCGGCGAGCCGCACCATTTCGAGCGCCTCGCCCGCTCTTGAGGCGATCTCGCGCGAAGACAGCCTTGGCCGCGCCTGGCGCAGCCCGTAGGCGACATTGTCCTCGACATCGAGATGCGGAAACAGCGCGTATTGCTGGAACACCATGTTGACCGGCCGCCGGTAGGGCGGCGTCCCAGCCATATCCTGGCCGCGAATGAACACCCGGCCTTCGCTCGGCTGTTCGAAGCCGCCGATCATGCGCAGGCAGGTGGTCTTGCCGCAGCCGGACGGCCCGAGCAACGCGACAAAGGCGGAGGGCGGGACAGCGAGATCGATGCCGCTGACCGCGGTCACCGCGCCATAGCGCTTGGTGACGCCGCGAAACTCGATGTCGGGCACTGCGGTCAAGGCTGATGGCTCCAGCAACAGGGCAATATCGGGACGCTAGCAGAGCCAATGGCGGCTAGTATATACCTCTGAGGTGGTATATCTGATCTATTTTCTCGTTTAAGGGGGTATGGGTTGTCCCGCAGCGACGAATACAGCCAGCTCGCCACGCTCGTCGCGGCGACGCGGGAGACCAGTGGCGACCTGTTCGGCAATGCGCTGGTCGATTGGCTGCGGCTCCATGTCGGCTTCGACCACTGCGTGGTGTTCGGCTATCGCGGCGCGGCGCGCCCGCCGCTGCTGTTCGAAACCTTCTCGCCGGCCGAAAGCCACGTCTTCGTCGCGCTCTATCAGGAGGGACCCTATCTGCTCGACCCGTTCCATCACGCGGCGGTCGAGCGCAAGGAAGGCTTCTGGCGCATGCGCGAACTGGCGCCGGACCGTTTCTATGCCAGCGAGTATTTCCGTTCCTACTACAGCCAGACCAGGCTGGCCGAGGAGGTCGGCTTCTTCGTGCCTCTGCCGGGCAAGGATGTGCTGGTGCTCTCACTGATGCGGCTGCGCGCTTCAGGCCCGTTCGGCACCGCCGATGCCAGATTGCTGCGCGACATGGCGCCGGCGGTGATCAGCTTCGCCAGGCTGCGCTGGCCCACCCTTCCGGCCGATGAACCTGCAGAGGCGCAGCAGGACGAGACGACCACTCCGGTCAACGAGTTCGACCGCGCCCACATCTGGCAGAGCCTGTCGCTGACGCCGCGCGAAAAACATGTCGTCGACCTTGTGCTGCAGGGGCATTCGACGGAATCGATCGCCAGGGCCATGCGCATCGTGCCGGGCACCGTGAAGGTCCATCGCCGCAACATCTACCGCAAGCTCAAGATCAAGTCGCAGGCCGGCCTGTTCGCACGTTTCGTCGAGATCATCGACGCGCGGATAAGGTAGCTACTTCGCCCCGCCGTTTACCTGGGCAATCGCTTCGGATTTCGAATCCGCGTCACTTTTTTGCGAACGCCGGCGCTGCCCCTCACCTGCCTGCCGGCATCCTCTCCCCGTATAGGGACGGGGAG
>NZ_RZTC01000014.1:0-11064 GCF_004023165.1 Mesorhizobium sp. M7A.F.Ca.MR.176.00.0.0
GGGGAGAAGAAAGCCATCAAAATGTCGGCAGCGTCGGCCGAACCGCGAGCGCATCCTTGACGGTCTTCTCGACGGCCTTGCGGCGCTCGCCCGACAGCGGCTGGCGCGGCATGCGAACGCGGTCATTTGTGTTGATCGCGAACACTTCGGCAAGCTTGATGTTTTGGACCAGATAGGTCGAGACATCGAGATCGAGCAGCGGCCGGAACCAGCGGTAGATGGCGAGCGCCTCCTCGCGGCGGCCCTGCTTCATCAGCTGGAATATGGCGACGGTCTCGCGCGGGAAGGCTGTGACCAGTCCCGCAACCCAGCCGATGGCGCCGACCGACAGCGCCTCGAAGGCCAGATTGTCGACGCCGGTGAACAGGTCGTAGCGAGTGCCCAGGCGATTGATGATCTCGGTCGAACGACGGATGTCGTCGGAGGATTCCTTGATCGCGACAAAGCGCCTGTCCGACGCCAGCTCCTCCATCTGGTCGACGCTGACGTCGACGCGGTAGGCAAGCCGGTTGGAGTAGATCATGACCGGCAGGTCGCCCGCCTCGGCGACCGCGCGCAGCGCCGCGACCGTCTCTTCCGCATTGGTGTGGTAGATCGGGCTCGGCACGACCATGAGGCCATTGGCGCCTTCTTTGGCGGCGCGTTTGGCGATGCTGGCCGCCTCGCGTGTGCCGGCCTCGTTGACGGTCAGCAGCACCGGCTTCTTGCCGGCGACCTTCTGTGCGGTCTTCAGCACCTCGATCTTCTCGTCGGGCGACAGCATCGGCCCCTCGCCGAGCGATCCGCAGACGATGATGCCGTCGCAACCGGCCTCCATCTGCAGGCTGAAGCAGCGCTCCATCTCGGCATGATCGAGACGATCATCCGCGGTGAATTTAGTCGTGACGGCGGGAAAAACTCCGGTCCACATGATCATCTCTCCATCTGATATATCAGTGGTATATCTATTAACAAACCCGCTGTCAACGCGGATTCCGTTATGATATATTCAAGATATATCAGGAGAGCGCATTTGATATCCACGGCAGCAAGCACCTCGGCAGAGCCGGCCGCGACCAGGGCCTACCATGTGCTCGAGCACATGATCGTCACGCTCGAACTGGCCCCGGCAAGCTTCGTCACCGAGGGCGCTCTGATCGAGAGGCTCGGGCTTGGCAGGACACCGGTGCGCGAGGCGATCCAGCGGCTGGCATGGGAAGGGCTGCTCGACGTCAGGCCGCGCGCCGGCATCGCCATCGCCCCGCTCCATCCCGGCGACTGGCTGCGCGTCCTCGATGCACGTCGCGGCGTCGAGGTGGTGCTGGCCCGCTCGGCCGCCCGCTTCGTCACCCGCCAAGCCGCCGACCTGTTCCACGAAGCAGCGCTCGCCATGCAGAAAGCGGTGATCTCGGGCAACGTGCTTGCCTTCATCCAGGCTGACAAGGCTCTCGACGAAGCGCTGGCGCTGGCTGCCGACAATCTCTTCGCCGCCCGTCTGGCCGCCCCCTTGCAGACCCACAGCCGCCGCTTCTGGTTCCGCTACAAGGCCGAGACCGGTCTTGCAGAATCCGCCGAGCACCATGTCGCACTGATCCGCTCGATCCTTGCCGGCGACGAGGAGGCCGCGGCCAAGGACGCCAAACGCCTGATGGCGCTGCTGCGCGGCCACGCCGAGACGGCCGCCACGCGCTGACCTCTTTTACATCCGGTGCGCTTTCGTCGCCGGCGCTTCCTCGAAACTCGGGTCAAGTCCCTGGCAAGGCAGCCGCCGCCATCAACGAACCGTCCCAGCCTTCGCCCGCCGTGATGACGCAACTCTGACCACGCGTGTCGGTGGCAAGAATTGTCCAGGTGCCCCGGTCGGAGACGAATATCTCAAGAATCAGGCTCGGGTTGACCAGGCCGCGCGCCGCCTCACTTTCGTGGAATTTTTCCCCGAGCGCTTTGATCATATCCGCACGGGCCGCGCATTGCTCCGCCAGCGCCGGGACGGCGGGACACGCAAAAATTGCCGCGAAAAATAGCGTTGCCACAAGACGGGTCATCTGACACCTCCTTGCGCCAGACGATGTCCCCGAAGCTGTCGCCAGCGCCGTTGCTTGATCTGCCGTACCTCCTTGCGGCAGGACTGCAGACCAAGACGGCAGATGCCTACTTGGTTCCATCACATTAGCGTTCAAGCGGATAGGGTCGCCACCGGATTGCAAAAAAACGCCCGGGCGCGAGCGCCCGGGCCTTGATTCCAAATCAATTTGTTGTCCGGTCAGTTCATCGTCGGGATGACGAATTCAGCACCGTCCTTGATGCCGCCCGCGCGACCGCAGCCGAAGGCGAGGACGCGCAACCAAGAAATCGTCCGGTCAATTCATCGTCGGAATGACGAATTCGGCACCATCCTTGATGCCGGACGGCCAGCGCGAGGTCACCGTCTTGGTCTTGGTATAGAAGCGGAACGCGTCCGGGCCGTGCTGGTTGAGATCGCCGAACGAAGATGCCTTCCAGCCGCCGAACGTGTAGTAGGCGATCGGCACCGGGATCGGCACGTTGATGCCCACCATGCCGACCTGGACACGGCTTGCAAAGTCGCGCGCGGCATCGCCGTCACGGGTGAAGATGGCGACGCCATTGCCCATCTCGTGATCGTTGGCGAGCTTGATCGCGCTCTCATAGGTCGGGGCGCGCACAACAGAGAGCACCGGCCCAAAGATCTCTTCCTTGTAGATACGCATGTCCGCGGTGACGTTGTCGAACAGGCAGCCACCCATATAGTAGCCGTCTTCATAGCCCTGCATGGAGAAGCTGCGGCCGTCGACGACCAGCTTGGCGCCTTCCTTGACGCCGGTATCCACGTAGCCCTTAACCCGTTCCAATGCCTGCGCCGTCACCAGCGGGCCGAAATCGGCGGAAGAGTCCGTCGAAGGACCGACCTTCAGGCTCTCGACGCGCGGGATCAGCTTTTCCATCAGCCGGTTGGCGGTATCGTTGCCGACCGGGACGGCGACCGAGATCGCCATGCAGCGCTCGCCGGCCGAGCCGTAGCCGGCGCCGATCAGCGCATCGACGGTCTGGTCCATGTCGGCATCAGGCATGATGATCATGTGGTTCTTGGCACCGCCGAAGCACTGCACGCGTTTGCCGGCGGCCGTGCCGCGCGAATAGATGTAGTGGGCGATCGGCGTCGAGCCGACAAAGCCGATGGCCTTGATGTCGGGATCGTCGAGGATGGCGTCGACCACGTCCTTGTCGCCATTGACGACATTGAGGATGCCCGCCGGCAGACCGGCTTCGAGGAACAGTTCGGCGATGCGCATCGGCACGCCCGGATCGCGTTCCGACGGTTTCAGGATGAAGGCGTTGCCGCAGGCGATGGCCGGCGCGATCTTCCACAGCGGGATCATCGCCGGGAAGTTGAACGGCGTGATGCCGGCGACCACGCCGAGCGGCTGGCGCATCGAATAGACGTCGATGCCGGGGCCGGCGCCGTCGGTGAATTCGCCCTTCATCATGTGCGGTGCGCCGATGCAGACCTCGACCACTTCGAGGCCGCGCTGGATGTCGCCCTTGGCGTCGGCGATCGTCTTGCCGTGCTCGCGCGCCAGGATGTCGGCCAGTTCGTCATAGTCGCGCGCGACCAGTTCGAGAAACTTCATCAGCACGCGTACGCGGCGCTGCGGGTTGGTCGCGGCCCATTTCGGCTGCGCTGCCTTGGCATTCTCGACCGCCGCGCGCAGTTCCGCCTGCGAGGCCAACGCCACCGTGCCGCGCACGGAGCCGTCCATCGGCTGCATGACATCCTGCTTGCGGCCGCTGGTCCCGGCGACATGCTTGCCGCCAATGAAATGACCATAGTCGATCATGATTTCTCTCCCTTGTTTGTGATGCTGCATTGTCCGCCTTTGGCCGGCGGATGGCAACGCGACGGAGAACGCAACCGTTGTGCGGAGAATAGATAACGATTGACGAGCGAGCATCAATTCCCGCAAATGGTGGGATGCAATTGCTGCCGTGCGGATTGAGAGATTGAGTTCCACCACAGAACGCAGCGTCGATAATTGTGATCTGGACCCTCCCCATGAACTGGGATGACGTCCGCATCTTCCTCGCCGTGGCGCGCGCAGGCCAGATCCTTGGCGCCGCCAAACGGCTGGAGCTCAACCACGCCACCGTCTCACGCCGCATCGCCGCACTCGAGGAAGCGCTGCGGACAAAGCTGTTTCGCCGCTTGACCACCGGCAGCGAGCTGACGCCCGCCGGCGAGCGTTTTCTCGACATTGCCGAGCGCATGGAGGGCGACATGATCGCCGCGCGCTCGACCATTTCAGGCGAAGGCGACGACGTTTCCGGCACGGTGCGCATCGGCGCACCGGACGGTTTTGGTGTCGCCTTCCTGGCCAAGCGCCTCGGCGAACTGACCGCCCTGCACCGCGAACTGACGATCCAGCTTGTGCCGGTGCCGCGCTCCTTCTCGCTGTCGCGTCGCGAGGCCGACATCGCCATCACCGTCGAGCGGCCGACCGAAGGCCGGCTGGTGGCAGGAAAGCTGGTCGACTACTCGCTCGGCCTGTTTGCCTCGCGCGCCTATGTCGAGGCGCATGGCTTGCCCCAAACCGCCGCCGAGCTCGGCCAGCACACGCTCATCGGCTACGTACCCGACCTCATCGTCAGTCCCTCGCTCGACTATGCGGGCGAATTCAGCACGGACTGGCGCACCAGCTTCGCCATCTCCTCGGCGCTCGGCCAGGCCGAGGCGGTGCGCTCGGGCGCCGGCATCGGCATCCTGCACACCTTCGTCGCCCGCTCGATGCCGGAATTGGTATCGGTCGACGTGGTCGCGCCGATCCGCCGTGCCTACTGGCTGGTCTATCACGAATCGGTCAGGCCGCTGCGCCGCGTCCAGATCGTCGCCAGCTTCATCACCAAGATGGTGGAGCGGGAGCGAAACCTGTTTGTCTGATGCATGTCGCCCAAAAATGATCTCGGTTTTGAGAGAACGACATGCATAAAACAAAGACGCTAAAGCGCATCGCATGAATCCGATCAAACGCGATGCGCTGTAGCCGTGCCGCCTTTTCCTTGCCACAAAACCGGCCAGTGTGGCATCAGGCGTGCGGTCGCCGGCTGTGGGCGGACGCCGCGCGCAGGGACACTTTCAGAAAGCTGGCGCGGATAGACATGCGAGCCGTTCTTGCCATCCTGCCGCTGCTTTTCGTTTCGGCTTGCGCCAATCCGTGGACGAAGGTCACGGGAGCCGAACTGCCCAAGCCGATCCGCTACGCAATGGCGCGGCCTTCGCCTTTCGTCTTCGGCAATTATTGCGGCCCTGGCACCCGCACCGGCGATCTATCGGCCCGGCCGGCCGACCGCCTCGATGCGGCCTGCCAGGCGCATGATGCCTGCTACATCGCCCGCCACAACCATTGCGACTGCGACGGCACCCTGGTCACCTCGGCGAAAGCGATCCGTGACGACAAGACAGCGCCACGCAAAATGCGCGGCGAGGCCGAACTGTTGATCGCCACCTTCGCCATTCCCGTCTGCAAGGTCTTCCCGCAGGGCTTCATGCCGCCGCGCGATCCCGCGCAATTGAGCGCCCTGAAGGCCGGAGTCGCCGGGTGAAGGGTCGCGCATCCATCGCCATCGTTCTGTTCGGGCTGGCCGTCCTTGCCGGCTGTGCCGGCGCTGGCCGCAATGCCTGCGATCTCCTGCAAGGCCAGAGCGCTTGCGCACGACCCGCGCTCTCCGCCGAGACAGCTGGGCCGCGGATCGCCGCCGCGCAGTTTTTCGGTGACGCCGGTACGAACGACTACGAAAAACGGTTCCTGGCGCTGCTCGCCCATCACCAGCTCGGCGCCATGGACCGCGCCAACGGCACCGGCCCTTTCGGTCACGACCGCCATGAGATCCGCAACAGCGATTTCCAGGCGACCTACCGGACACTGCAGCAACTGGCCGGGCCGGTTACCGAAACGCACCTGCCGCCGGCCGGCGCCAGCAGCGGCGAGGGCCATTTCGATGGACGCTGGCGGGTGTCGCGGCAGACGCTCTACATCGATGCGGCGGCGCGGCCCTCAGTGCCCAGGGTCTTCGATTTCTCCGGCCTGCAGGCACGCAGCGTCGAGATCGTGCTGCGCCAGGCCGGCAAGAAACCGGCCGACATCGAGGGCACCTGCGACGGCACGCTGGCGATCCGTGCCGGCGCCGGTTCACGCACCATCGCCACGGGCACGGCATTCCGCTTTCACCTGGCCGGCGAGGACGACACGGTCAGCCTGTTTCCAAGTGACAGCCTGAACCGCTGCACGGCAAGGATCCGCTCCAGCCTTGCCCCGGGAGGCGCGCCGCTCACCATCCAGCGCGAAGAGAGCGTCGATCCGGCTCTCGCCGCCTTCGACAGTCGCTACGAGCGTTGCCCGACGCCAGACCCAACCGGCCTCGATCCTCTCAGCCGCGCCTTCTATGCCAGCCGCTGGCTGTCGCAGACCTGTGCCTTGCCGATCGGAAAGCCGCGCCTGCTGCGCAAGTCGCGCGACGGGTTCAACGCCAAGGTCGAGGCTCTGATGGGAGCGCCGCTGTCCGACAGCGCCATCGACAAGGGCGACCCGGAGCTGCCGCTCGATTTCTCCAGGGCACCAAGGCTGAAGCTGATCTACCTGTCGTCGCTGGAGTTCAAGGCCGACTTCTCCGGCCGTATCATCGAACGGCTGATCCGCCACCATGCAGCCCTCGGCACCAAGGTGCGCATCATGGTCACCGACGTGCTGGAGCGCGACAAGGACGACGCCCTGCTGCATCGGCTGGCGGCCGAATTCCCCAATGTCGAATTGCAGGAATATCGCTGGCGGGCGGACCATGGTGCGCCGATCGACGAGCAGATTTCACAACTGCACAAGGTCCATCACGTCAAGATGCTGGCGACGCTTGCCGACGATCCACGGCGGTCGCGTGCCATCATCGGCGGCCGCAACATCCATGACGGCTTCCTGTTCCACCAGCCGATCGATCTGTCGCGCTATCCAGACCTTGAGCAATACGGCAAGACCGACGGGTTCTCGCTGAACTACTATTCGAACTGGAGCGACTTCGACATCGAGTTCGCCGATCCGGCCACGGTCGAGACGCTGGCCGCGCATCTTTCGACAGTGTGGCTGCGCGACGCCGACACCAATCTGGCGCGCCCCGTCTCCATTCCGGTCCGGTCCGACGGCGCCCGCCCGTCAGGCACGGCACGACACTTCATTTCGGTGCCCTACGAGGACGGCCATGCGCTGGAGGACTATTTCGTCGAACTGGTCGACGCTGCCCAGCACCATATCCAGATCGTCAATCCCTACCTCAACCTGACGCCCAAGCTTGCCCAGGCTGTTGACCGGGCGCTCGCCCGCGGCGTCAGGATCGACATTGTCGGCCGCATCGATCTCAAGGGCGATATCGGCGGCAAGTTTCTCACCGCGCTCAACAAGCTGTTCGTCGAGAAATATGGCGACCGCATCAACATCCGCGAATTCAAGGCGCCTGACGTGGTGCTGCATTCCAAGATCATGATGATCGACGAAAGGTTGGTCGCCATCTCGTCGGTCAATCTCAACAACCGCAGCTTCTTCCACGACAGTGAGAACGGCATGATGGTGCTCGATCCGGCCTTCTACACCAGGATGAAGCCGATCTATGACGACTATGTCGCGCACTCCAATCCGGTCGCCACCAATGTAACGATCCCGTGGGCTTACCGGCTGCTTTTCGACGAGGACTGGGTCCGGCAGGCGTTCTGACCCTCTACCGTAGATAACGCTCCTGCGCGAGGTCGCGGACGTCGATGTCAGGCACCCGGCTGGAGATGATGTCGGCCAGAACCTTGCCCGAGCCGCAAGCCATGGTCCAGCCGAGCGTGCCGTGGCCGGTGTTGAGATAGAGATTGGAGAGCTCGGTGCGGCCGATCAGCGGCGGACCATCCGGCGTCATCGGCCGCAGCCCGCACCAGAACGTCGCGTCCCGCATGGCGCCGGCGCCCGGAAAGAGATCGCCAACCGAGTGTTCCAGCGTGCGCCGCCGCGATTCATGCAGCCTTAGGTCGAAACCGGAAATCTCGGCCGTGCCGCCAACACGGATGCGGTCGCCGAGCCTGGTGATCGCCACCTTGTAGGTCTCGTCCATCACCGTCGACACCGGTGCCGCGGCGGCGTCCTTGATCGGCAAGGTGATCGAATAGCCCTTGACCGGATAGACCGGGATCGGCCGCTTCACCCTGCGCATGAAACCTGCCGAATAACTGCCCAGCGCCATCACATAGGCGTCGGCGGTCTTCCAGCCTTTGCTGGTGCTGAGGTTGGCGATGCGGTTGCGGCTGCGGATGACGCGCCAGATCGTCACGTCGTATTCGAACTTGACGCCGCGGGCCACACAGAGTTCGGCCAGCCTGTCGGTGAACATCTTGCAGTCGCCGGTCTCGTCGTGCGGCAGCCTGAGGCCGCCGACGAACTTTTCGCGCACCCCGGCAAGGCCAGGCTCAGCCGCGATGCAACCGTCCTGGTCGAGGATCTCGTAAGGCACGCCGTACTTCTTCAGCACCTCGACATCGCCGCCGGTGCCGTCGAGCTGCTTTTGCGTGCGAAACAGCTGCAGCGTGCCCTGGGTGCGCTCGTCATAGGCGATGCCGGTAGCTTCGCGCAGCGCCTTCAGCGTGTCGCGGCTGTATTCGGCGAGCGGCACCATGCGTGCCTTGTTGATCGCATAGCGCTCGGCCGTGCAGTTGCGCAGCATCTTGATCAGCCATGTCCACATATGCGGGTCGAAGGCCGGCCGCACCACCAGCGGGCCATGCTTCATCAGCAGCCATTTGATCGCCTTCAGCGGAATGCCGGGTCCGGCCCAGGGCGAGGCGTAGCCGGGCGAAATCTCGCCGGCATTGGCGAAGCTGGTTTCCAGCGCCGGGCCTTTCTGGCGGTCGAGAACCGTCACCTCGTGGCCGGCCTCGGCAAGAAAGTACGCCGTGGTCACTCCGATGACGCCGCCGCCCAGCACCATGATCTTCATCGTTCACTCCTTGCCGCCGCACGTCCTTGAGGACGCCTGGACGCGGCCGCATTTCCGATTTGCGCACGATCCCCTGCGAAAATCGATGCCGACTTTCGGGATCGTGCAGTGTTGCCTGTTCACGCCGCCGTGGGACCGGGGTCGTCATCCCCTGTCTGCCGCATTCCGGCCCTTTCGCCAAGGGGCCGCCAATCGGCTGCGGCGCTGTGGACGAGGGTGAGCCTACGCGGCCGTCGCGCCTCGTCTTGGGATTTCTTCCTGACGGCACGCCGCGCGGCCTCCGGCTGGTAGAGCACGGTTGCAATCAGGACCGACTCCCGCCTGCCGTCGGCGTGTTCGATCCATGCAGTCTGACCCTCGGCCATTCCGAGCATGCAAAGCCCCCGCCTTGTCATGATCGACAGGCTGGAGCCGACCGGACCGCGCACCTCGTTCTGCACCAAGGTCCGGGTCTGGGCAGGGCCGGCATCGACACGAAACACCAGTCTGCTGTTCAGCGTCACGATATCGGATCCGACCGAATCGATCGCGACGACCTCGGCTTTGGAAAGCTTCTCTTCAAGCATTGGAACAATCGGATCCGCGAAAGCCCGCCAACGCTCCAATATGATCTCGAGGACGGCGAAGTCCTTCGTCGTCAGCCGGAAATTCGCGCCTGTCATCGCCGTCTCCATGATCAGGGCCCTTCCCGCCCGCAGGCCGGCGCATCGACCGCTTCGATGGTCGCCGACAGTTCCCGGCCGCCACGGCTGCTCCAGCACACTGTCTGCCCGATCGACGCGCCGATAAGCGCCGTCCCCATCGGCGTCAGCACCGAGATCCTGTTTTCACTGATGTCTGCTTCGCCGGGATAGACCAGCGTGATGCGCTGGGTGTGGCCGCCATCGTTGCGGATTGTCACCGTCGAATCCATCCGCACCACGTTGGCCGGCATGGAAGCCGCCGCCGTGACGACGGCACGGTCCATCTCCGAAAGCAGTTCTTCGGCCGTCTCGGGCACGCGGTCGAGCGACGCCCGCGCCAGGCCCGTCAGCCTGTGGTGGTCGGCATCGCTGACCAGAAGCCGGCTCGGTGGCCGCAATCCTGTTGCATGTTGCATGGCAAACCTCATGACTTGGCGCATCGAACAGACGCGCGCCTGCCCCCGCACAAACGGTGGCTTGATGAAAAGCCGGCAGCCGCGAAGCTGTCTGGCTCGGGAATGATGATGTCAGGTAGAAATGCCCCGGTTCGGACGAACGCCAAAAGGCGACCGCGCCGGGGCTACGATCCCGCGATCGGGCAGACCCTGAACAAGGTTCTGATATAAGCTGGGTTGCTCATGCAAGGAGCCTTGCCGACAGGCGTTCGCTTGTCAAGCGCGGCCAAACCGCTCAACCGCCGACATAGCGCCGATGGAAGCGCAGGCCGAGGCTGGTCAGGATCTCGTAGCCGATGGTGCCGGCATGGCCGGCAGCGTCATCGACACTTTGCGAGGGACCGAGCAGTTCGACGAGATCACCCTCGCGCAGCCTGCCGGCCGGCAGGGCGGAAATGTCGAGAATGATCGAATCCATCGACACCCGCCCGAGGAAAGGCAGGCGCGTGCCCTCGAACCACGCAGCTGACGCGGCCCGGCGCTGCCAGCCATCGGCGTAGCCGAACGAAATCGTCGCCAGCCTGAGCGGGCCTTGCGCTTGATAGGTGTGGCCATAGCCGACGCCGGCGCCTTTTTCGACGCTGCGCGTCTGTGCCACCTTTGCCTGCAACCGCACCACCGGCAGCATCGGATTGGGCTTTGCCGGCGTCGGATTGATGCCGTAGAGCGCGGCACCGGGGCGGGCGAGATCGTAGTGAAAGCGCTCCCCAAGAAAGATGCCGGAGGAATTGGTCAGCGAGGCCGGTGCCGCCGGCAGCATCTTGCGCAGCCGCTCGAATGCCAGCCGCTGCCGCTCATTGGCCGGGTGTTCCGGCTCGTCGGCGCAGGCCAGATGACTCATCACGAACCGGATGTCGATGCCGTCGAAGGCCTGCGGATCGGCGGCAACGCGCTCCACATCCCGGGGCGCGATGCCG
>NZ_RZTC01000014.1:11073-82422 GCF_004023165.1 Mesorhizobium sp. M7A.F.Ca.MR.176.00.0.0
AGTTTTCGGCCGGCGCGGCGAGCCGACACACGCCAAGCCGCCAGTTGCTCGGGGCTGTTGATGACAGCGCAAACGTCCGCTGCCACGGCGTCCGTCTCGGCACCGGGCGGAATGCCGTTCAACACGAAAATGGCAGGGCCCGGACCAAGCGAGCGGCGCAGGGCGACGCCTTCGCCCAGAAGCGCAACGAAGAAGACATCGCAGCCTTCGCGCAGCAGCGCCGCCCCGACCTGGCCGGCGCCGACGCCGTAACCGTCCGCCTTGAGCACACCGGCGCAGGCAACATCGCCCAACCGCGCTTTCAGCCGCCGGTAGTTTTCACGGATTGCACCGAGATCGATGGTGAGGACGGCCCCAGCCGCCAATTCGCTTGTGGCGGTGACCTCTTCTGGCGGCGAACTTTTGGGGGCGTCGTTCATGGCGACCCTTCGCGTGGTAGTGGATACATCAATAGGACCGCCAGGCCGGCGCGGCAACGCGGTTGTTGTATAGCGGCTATTGCACCAGATGCCGGAACGCCGTCACCACATCCTCATAGACATGGCGCTTGAACGGCACGATCAGGTCGGGAAGGTCCTGCATAGGCCGCCATGCCCATTTGTCGAATTCGGCGGTGTGGCCGCCCGGCGGCGGGTTGATCTGGATCTCGCTGACATCGCCATGGAAGCGAAAGGCGAACCATTTCTGCGTCTGGCCGCGATACCGGCCCTTGAAGGCGATGCCGACGAGATGGTCCGGCAAATCATAGTTGATCCAGTCCGGCGCCTCGGCCAGCAGCGAGACGCCTCGCATGCCGGTCTCCTCATAGAGCTCGCGCTCGGCCGCCTGCAATGGCTCCTCGCCCTCGTCGATGCCGCCCTGCGGCATCTGCCAGAGCTGCGTCGTGCCGGCAAATTCGCTGTCCGGTTCGGCAATCCGGTGCCCGACCCAGACAAGGCCCTCGGCATTGAGGATCATCAGCCCGACACAGGGACGGTAAGGCAGCGTTTCGCGGTCGATCTTGTTCGTCTTTGGCATCAGTCAGTCTTTCCAGCCGTCTTACGATGGCTAGCCTTTTTGCGGATCTATAGCCACCGCTGAAATCGGCACGATCTCTATGCCGCGCTTCTTGGCCTCGACCACCCAGGACGACACGGTATCGACCGTCAGGTCGAAGGCCGAACCGATGCCGACGGCAGTGCCTTTGGCCCGCGCGGTCGCCTCCAGGCTGTCGAGCTTCTTCAGGATTTCGCCGCGATCCTGCACGGCATCGATCGCCATGTCGCCGGCGACGAAAGGCACGCCGTCCTTCAGCGCCAGGTCCGGCGCCAGGCTGCGCGCCGACGAGCCGTCATCGATATAGGCGAGGCCGCGTTTGCCGAGCTCGGCCATGAACGGCTCCATCGCCGCCGCATCGGCGGAAAAGCGGGCGCCCATATAGTTCATGACGCCGGTATAGTTGGTCGTCCGCGACAGCGCCCAGTGCAGGCTCTTCAGGTTCTCATCCGCGCTCGCCGCCACCGTCAGCGTGTTGCGGCCCGGATTTACCTTCGGATAATCGAACGGCTCGAGCGGCACCTGCATGACGATCTCGTGGCCGCTCTGCCTGGCTGCCTGCATCCACCGGCCGATGCTGTTGCCTTGCGGCGCGAAAGCCAGCGTCACTTCCGCCGGCAGCTTGGCGATGGCCGCCTGGGTTCCGGTCTGCGAAACCGAAAGCCCGCCGATGACGATCGCCACCCGTGCGCCGCGCCCGCCCGACCAGGGCCGCGCATAGACGTCGAACGGCCGCCTGCCATCCGTGGCGCGCACCGGCAACGGCCCGGTCTCGCTGGTCTCGATCAGCGCCTTGTCTGGAATATGCGCGATCTTCAGGTTCTGGCCGATGGTCGACGGATCGCGAATGACGATCGCTGCCTCGGGCGGGCCATCGCCCTCCTCCGTCTGCACATGGATGATCTGCGGCCCGCCTGATTTGACCGGCGCCTCCGGCTTCGGGGTCGATGCGGGCTGCGCAGGGGCAGGCTCGGCCGCCGCGGTCACTTTCGGCGTTGAAACGGCAACCTCTTGCGGCTTTCTAAACGGTTTTTCCCTGAGCGCGATCGCGCCGGAGACGCCGGCCACCGCCAGCACGGCCACTGTCGCCATGATCGCACCGCCGCTGATCTTGCCGGCGGCGCGCGGCGACCGGACTGCCTGTCCGAGCGGGCGTTCGATGTCCTTGCCGATATCAGCCAAGCCTAATCCCCGGGCACATGGCTCCGAAGACGAAGCCGCTTCGAAAAGGCATGCGCGAATTCATCAATTCCGGCGCACCCCGCGCCATGTCTTGGGAGCTTTGCCTCGCTCCCCGAATCAAACTGCCGGAACCTTTCGGTCCCGGCAGCATCGCATTGCTTCCATCTGGCTCAAACAGAAAGATGAACGGCGCGTGCGCCGCTCCAGATCCTTACTGGTTGAGAACCGCCTTTTGCGGATTGGGCGGGAAGGACGGATTGGTCTTCTGGCCACGCAGCAGCTGCTCGGCATAGAGGAGCTGCAGATCGTCTTTCGGATCCGGCGGCACATAGGCGGCCGAGCCCGAACCCGTCGTGCTCTCGTCGGCGCCCTTGATGTGGCCCTTGAGATCGGATTCGCCACGTGTCAGATCCCTGCCCTGCAGTTCCGGCGGCAGCGGCTGTTCGACCTTGATGTCGGGCGTGATGCCCTTGCCCTGGATCGACTTGCCGGACGGCGTGTAATAGAGCGCCGTCGTCAGCCTGAGCGCACCATTCTCGCCGAGCGGAATGATGGTCTGCACCGAACCCTTGCCGAAGGACTGCGTGCCGACCACCGTGACACGGCGCAGGTCCTGCAGCGCGCCGGCGACGATTTCCGACGCACTGGCCGAACCGCCATTGACCAGGACGATCATCGGCTTGCCGTTGATGTCGTCGACCTGCTTGGGCTTGGCGTCGAAGCGGGTGACGTCTTTGGGGTCGCGGCCGCGTGTCGAGACGATCTCGCCGCGGTTGAGGAAGGCATCGGACACGCTCACCGCCTGGTCGAGCAGGCCACCTGGATTGAGGCGGAGATCCAGAACGTAGCCCTTCAGCTTGTCGTCGGGAATCTGCTTCTTGATGGTGTCGATGGCGTTCTCGAGGTCGTCATAGGTCTTTTCGGTGAAGGAGGTGATCTTCATGTAGCCGATGTCGTTCTCGACCCGGAACTTGACCGCCTTGACCTTGATGATGTCGCGCACGACCGTCAGTTCGATCGGCTTGTCGGCGCCCTGGCGCAGGATGGTCAGCTTGATCGGCGTGTTGACCAGGCCGCGCATCTTGTCGACCGCATCGTTGAGGGTCAGGCCGCGAACCTCTTCGCCGTCGATCTTGGCGATGTAGTCGCCGGCCAGCACGCCTGCCTTGGCGGCCGGCGTGTCGTCGATCGGCGTGATCACCTTGACCAGATCGTTCTCCATGGTGACCTCGATGCCCAGGCCGCCGAACTCGCCCTTGGTCTGGACGCGCATATCCTGCGCCTGCTCGGCATTCATGTAGGAGGAGTGCGGGTCAAGCGAGGCCAGCATGCCGTTGATGGCATTCTCGACCAGCGACTTGTCGTCGGGCGGTGTCACATACTGTGCCCGCACCCGCTCGAAGATATCGCCGAAGATCGCCAGTTGCTTGTAGGTCTCCGACCCTGCAGCGTTCGCCGCCGAGCCGGGCGCGCCATAGACCAGGCTCATGGCGGACGCGCCCATCAGCGCACCGGCAAACAGAAGCGACAGTTTCCGCATTATTCACGTCCTTCCAGAAAAACGGTCCGCCCACCATGGGGCCGGATCGACGGGTTTTCCATCCTTGCGGAACTCGACATAGAGTTCCGGCGTGGCATTTCCATTCTTCGAAACCGAGGTGCTCGCCACCCGGGCCTCTCCCATCGCACCGATCGGCTCTCCTGCAAGCACTGATTGACCGGTCGCGACGCTGATTCTGCTCATCCCCGCCAAAACGACATGATAGCCGTCGCCTGCGTTCAGGATCAAGAGTTGACCATAAGAGCGAAACGGCCCCGCATAAAGCACATTTCCATCCGCCGGCGCGGTAACGATGGCTCCCGATTGTGTCGCAACCATGTCGCCAAGCATCACCACGCCGTTACCGTCATCGGCGCCGAATCGCCGCTTGATACGGCCGGTCACCGGCAGCGCGATCTGTCCCTGAAGGGCCGAAAAGGGCACCGCGGCGGCAAGTTGGTTGCTTTCCGGAACGGGCAGCGACGCCAGTTCCGCCGGCGCCGATGTGTTGTCGCCGCTTGCCGTCTTCTGCTCGGCGGCCTTGGCAGCATCGGCAGCCTTGCGGCTCTTGTCGGCCTGCGCTTCGAGCGACGCGATCAACTCCTTCAGGCTGCCGGCCTTAGCCGCCAGCGCTTCGGATCGCTGCTTTTCGGCGGCCATTTGCGTCTGCGTGTCGGCTTCGAGCTTCTGCTTGGCCTCCAGCAGCATGCCGAGCCGCTTCTTTTCCGCCGTCTGGTCGCCGACCGCCGCCGTCAGCCGCGCCCGTTCGGCCTCGATCGACGCCGTGATCCTGGTCTGTTCCTTGAGATCGGCAAGCAGGCTATCGGTCTGCTGGCGCAGTTCCGGCACCACCGCGCCGAGCAGGATGGCGCTGCGCACCGACGACAGCGCGTCCTCGGGCTTGACTAGGATCGCCGGCGGCGGGTTGAGGCCCATGCGCTGCAGCGCGCCCAGCACTTCGGCCAGAACGTCGCGCCGCGCCATCAGCGAGGCGCGGATCTTCTGTTCCTGGCCCTTCAGTCCTTCCAGCCGGGCGCCGATGTCCTCGATGTCCTGGCCGAGCTTCTGCTCGGTCATCGCCGACTGGATCAATGCGGCGGTGATCGAGGCGTGATCCTTCTTGATCGTCGCGATATCGGCGGAGAGTTTGGCCAATCGTTCCGACGACAGCGTGATCTCCTTCGAGACCCGTTCATATTCGGCCCGGCTCTGATCCGGATCGGGAGCCATGTCGAGCGTGTTTTCCGCCCGCCCCGCATGCAGCGACAGCACAAGCACCGCCGCCGCGATGCCGCAGCGCGCGCGCCAGGAGCCCGTTCTTGATTTTCTGTCTTCAGACATTGAAGCCCGACTCTATGCGTGGCTTCGTTAACGAACAATCAACCATGTTCGAAACCGCCCACTCGATGCAATCTTGCCTCGGCATTGGGGCGGAAATCCGGGTGTACCGCACCAATTCACCGGTTACGAGCGATGATAAGGATGTCCCGAAAGAATGGTGGCCGCCCGATAAAGCTGCTCTCCCAGCATCACGCGCACCAGCTGATGCGGCCATGTCAACAATCCGAACGACATCACCAGTTCGGCCTGGTCGCGCAGCGACTGATCGTGACCGTCGGCGCCGCCGATGGCGATGACCAGCGCCTTGCGGCCACCGTCACGCAACAGGCCCAGGCGCCCGGCGAAATCTTCCGAGGAAAAGCTTTTGCCGCGTTCGTCCAGCAGGATCAAAGCGGTGCCGGGCTGCAACTGCGTCTGCAGTTTCTGGCCTTCCTCACGCCGGCGCTCGTTGGCGGTCTGGCTGCGCCCCTCGGCAATCTCGGCAATGCCGCCAAATTCAAGCCCCACGGCCGGGCCGCTCTTGGCGAAGCGCTCGAAATAGCGGTCGGCAAGCAGCTTTTCGGGGCCGGCTTTCATCCGGCCCACGGCATGAACTGATATCTTCATCCTCGCCTTGTAAGCCGCGCGAACGACTTAGTGGAGCGTTTCTTCCTCGAGGTCCGGCGCCTGCCACATCTTTTCGAGATTGTAGAATTCGCGGACTTCGGGGCGGAAGACATGGACGATGATGTCGCCAGAATCGATCAGGACCCAGTCGGCGCCGGACAGCCCCTCAACGCGCGCGGTGCCGAGACCGGCATCCTTGATCGCTTTGAGAAGATGATCGGCGACAGCCGCGACATGACGGTGCGATCGGCCCGAAGCGACGACCATGTAGTCGCCGAGGCTCGATTTCCCCTGGATGTCGATGGAGACAATGTTTTCGGCCTTGGAGTCTTCCAGACTGGCAAGGACTGTCTTGATGGCGCGGGACACGGCGTCGTCTACGCTGATCCTGGCCGGCGAAGGCATGATATCGGCCTTCTTCCGCAGTGCTGTTCTCAGTGTATTTCCTTTCGCAGCAAGAACAACCAAATCACCCCTTGAAGCAGGTGACACCCCTTAGATAGGCAGAGTTCCCTGACAGTTTCAAGACGGGACCCTGCCTCGGACGAACGTATTGTCGCTCTTGTGGTTCCGCTGCACGCCGGAAAAGATCGGAACCCTCACCGCCCGCATGGGTTATCGGCTCACCGACCAACCGGATTCCCCCCATGCCGATCGACCCGCAAAACGCCTTTCTCAGCGTCCAGGCTGGCCTCGCCCAACTGAGCACGCTGATTGTTTCGTACTCCTTCTCGGCCATCGGTGCCGTCATCCTCTTGATTGTCGGCTACATCGTCGCCGGTCTTGCCGAACGTTCGATCTTCGCCGGTCTCGGCCATATCCATGGTTTCGATGCGACGTTGCGGCATTTCTTCTCCAAGATCGTCCGCTACGCCATCCTGATCCTCGTCACCATCATGGTGCTCGGCCAGTTCGGCGTGCAGACGGCCTCGATCATTGCCGCGATCGGTGCCATTGGCCTCGCCATCGGTCTGGCGTTGCAGGGCACGCTGCAGAACATCGCCGCCGGCATCATGCTTCTGGCGCTGCGGCCGTTCCGCATCGGCGAATCCGTCGAGGTTGGTTCGATCGCCGGCACGATCGAGGAAATCGGTCTGTTCGCGACCAAGCTCAGGACCGCCGACGGCGTCTACATCCTGGCGCCCAACTCGACGTTGTGGAACCAGCCGGTGCGCAACTTCTCGCGCAACGGCGTACGCCGCAGCGACATCACACTCTCCATCGGCTCCTGGAACGACATCGACAGGGCGCAGAAAACCTTGCTTGCCACTGCCGCGGCCGAACGGCGAGTGAAACGTGAGCCGGCGCCGATCGCTTTCGTCTCGACATTGGGTGACAGCACTGTTTCGATTGCCTTGCGCTATTGGACATCGTCGGCGGACTTCTTCGCCACCCAGACTGATCTCACCAAGCGCGCCAAACAGGAATTCGATAGCGAAGGCATATCGATCCCGCTGCCGCCGCCGGAAGCGCCCCAACCCGAAGCCCGCCGGCAATAGTCGGTTGGCTCAGTGCCGGCCCTCATCGTCCGGTGAGAAGGCAAGTTCGACCGGCAAAGGCGCCTGCGCCGTCATCGGTGCGAAACTGCCGGTTTCACCGACCGGGACCGCACCCGTCGTGAACACGCGCAGAAGCACGAACAGGCAGAAGGCTGCGGCGATGAGAACAGCCACATAGATGAAAGCCTGCGTGCCGAAGACGGCCGAAAGCGCCGTCACGATGCCGGGCACGACGAAACCCGACAACGACCAGGCAAACAAAAGCGAACTGGACAGCGCCACCATGTCATCCTTGCCGGCGCGGTCGGCGGCATGTGCGCTGGCCAGCGAATAGATCGATTCCGAGGCGCCGTCCCACACGATGTAGATCACAACCAACGCGGCCAACGCGCCGCCATCGAACCCGAGCGCAAACAGGCCGGCAACCATGGCGAGCGCGGATGCGGCGATCAGCACATAGCGGCGGTCGGTTCGGTCGGAAATCCAGCCAAGCGGGATCTGCAGGATCAGAGTGCCGAGAGGCATCGCCGAAAGCAGCAGCGCCACATCGGCCTGGCTGTAGCCCTTGGCCGTGGCGTGGATCGGCGCGAAGCCCGCAATCGACATCGACAGGCCGCCAACCGCAAGCATCCCGGCGACGCCGACCGGTGAAACCCGCCAGGCACGGCGCAGCGCCACCGAGGCCGCCTGCGGTGCCGGCGGCTGGGCAAGTCGGGTCATCCCGACGGGAAGGATCGATAGCGCCGTGAAGGCGATGCCGATCAGCGGCGCATCCGCTGTCCTGATATCGACCAGCGCCAGCGTCGCGTAGCCGACGCCGAGCCCGGCGACATAGGCAACGTAGAAGAAAGCCATCACCCGGCCGCGGATGGCGTTGGCAACGGCATCGTTGAGCCAGCTCTGCGCAACGATGAATAGACCGCAGATGGCAAAGCCGTAGAGCGCGCGGGCGGCAATCCACAGCAGCGGATGGACCCCGGCGCCGACAGCGGCGTTGGCCAGTGCGATCAGTGCCGACAACACCATGAAGGCACGGGCATGGCCGACCCTTCGCACCAGCGGTCCGGTCAGGATGCAGCCCGCCAGCCCGCCGGCCGAAAGTCCGGTGATGATCAGCCCGGCCCAAGTCGGATCGAAACCCTCGGCGCCGAGCCGAACCGGGATATAGGCAAACATCAGCCCGTTGCCGACGGCTATCAGTGCCATCGACACGATGACGCTGGCAATCGCGATCAGCGGTGTGGGCTCGGCGCCCTGCTCGGCTTCGCTACGGGTTTTCCTGGGAATCGACATGCCTGCTCAGGATTGCCCATGAAACGGGCAAAGGGAGCGATAAAAGCGACATGGGCGGGCGGTCGGGCTCACCCCTTCGCCAGCTTGCGGATCGCACTTGATGACAGCGACGAGCGCGGGCCGTGGATGAAGGTCCAGGCCGGTGCTTTCATGCGGGCAAGCCGCGGTGCATCGCCCTCGTCGATGCGGGCATAGTCGAAGGTCTTGGCGACGACGGAGGACAGGAACGACAGCGTCGCGCCCGGACGGTCGATGACGGCGATCGGGAAGGTCATGACGATCTCGCGCCAGCGCTGCCAGCGGTGGAAATCGCGCAAACTATCCGCCCCCATGATCCAGACGTAGTCGACGCCGGGATTGCGCGCCTTGACCAGCGCCAGCGTGTCGGCGGTGTAGCGGACGTGATGGGCGGTTTCGAAGGCGGTGACCTTGATCTTCGGGTTCTTGGCGATCTGCTCCGACAGCTGCAGCCGTTCGCCGAGCGGCGCCAGTTCCCTGGTGTTCTTCAGCGGATTGCCCGGCGTGACCATCCACCACAATTGGTCGAGCGCCAGGCGTCTGAGCGCGATCTCGGCGACCAGCGCATGGCCGGCATGCGGCGGATTGAACGAGCCGCCGAACAGGCCGACGGCGAGGCCTTTCTCGGCATGCGGCATCTTCAGGTAACGGGAGGGTACCGCCGGTTCGGAAGATGCCAGCATTGCCTCAGGCTCTGACAACGAAAAGATTCAAGGCCTCACCTGTCCCGACCCGCGCACGCGGTATTTGAACGAGGTCAGTTGCTCGACGCCGACGGGTCCGCGCGCATGCATCTTGCCGGTGGCTATGCCGATCTCAGCGCCCATGCCGAACTCACCGCCATCGGCGAACTGCGTCGATGCGTTGTGCAGCAGGATCGCCGAATCGATCTCGTTGAAGAATCTTTCGACGGCTTGCGCGTCCTCGGCGACGATCGCCTCGGTGTGATGCGAGGAAAACGTCTCGATATGCTCGATGGCACCGGCAACGCCGTCGACCAGCTTCACCGCGATGATGGCGTCGAGATATTCGGTCACCCAGTCGGCATCGATCGCCGGCTTGGCATCGAAAAACACTTTCAGCACGTCGGCATCGGCATGGATTTCGCAACCGGCGGCGCGCAGTGCGTCGAGGATCGGCACCAGATGGGTGGAGGCGACCGCCTGGTCGACCAGCAGCGTCTCGGCGGCACCGCAGACGCCGGTGCGCCGCATCTTGGCGTTGACGGCTATCCGCACCGCCATGTCGAGATCGGCCGAGCGGTCGATGTAGAGATGGCAGATGCCTTCGAGATGCGCGAAAACCGGCACCCGCGCCTCGCTCTGCACCCGCCCAACGAGGCTTTTGCCACCACGCGGAATGATGACATCCAGCGTACCGCCGAGGCCCTTCAGCATCTCGCCGACGGCGGCGCGATCGGTGGTCGGCACCAGTTGGATGGCGTCGTCCGGCAGGCCGGCTTCCTTCAGCCCTTCGACCAGGCAGGCATGGATGGCGGCCGACGAATTGAGCGAATCCGAGCCGCCGCGCAGGATCACCGGATTGCCGGCTTTCAGGCACAGCGCGCCGGCATCGGCGGTGACGTTCGGGCGGCTCTCATAGATGACGCCGACGACGCCGAGCGGCGTGCGCACACGCTCGATATGCAGGTCGTTCGGCCTGTCCCATTGCGCGATCACATCGCCGACCGGATCGCGCAGCGCGGCGATTTCCCGGATGCCGTCGGCCATGGCGCGAATACGCGCCGGATCGAGCTTCAGCCGATCCATGAAGGAGGCGGAAAGCCCGGATTCCTGGCCGTTCGAGACATCGATGGCGTTGGCGTCGAGAATGTCCTGCTCACGAGCGACGATCGCCTCTGCCATGGCGAGGAGTGCGGCGTTCTTGGCGGCGGTCGTGGCAATGGCCAGCGGTCGGGCGGCAGCGCGGGCACGACGGCCGATATCGGCCATCGTTGCTACGGTGTCATCCCCGGATTTTTCATGCAGTTTCAGCATGGCTCATCCTCCGCTGGTTACCTGGTCACTGGCCAGTACTTGGTCGCCGGCCCGTACTTGGTCACCCGAATGGCTTACCACAAGGTCGTCGCGGTGGATCATCGCCGAACGCGCCTCGTAGCCGAGCACGGTTTCGATCTCGGTCGTCTTCAGGCCCGCGATCCTTACGGCATCGGCCGCATCGTAGGCAACCAGCCCGCGCGCGATCTCGCGGCCCTCGGGCGACAGGATAGCCACCGTGTCGCCGCGCGAGAAATTGCCGCTGACCAGCTTGACGCCGGCCGGCAGCAACGACTTTCCCGACAGCAGCGCACCGATGGCGCCGGCATCGACCGTAAGCCGGCCGGCCGGTTCGAGCTGGCCGGCGATCCAGGTCTTGTAGCCCTTGACCGGGTTGCTGCTCGGCCGAAAGAAAGTAGCGCGCTCGCCGCGTTCGATCGCCATCAGCGGCGACAACCGCGTGCCCGACGTGATGATCATCGCGGTGCCGGCGGCGGTGGCGATCTTGCCGGCATCGAGCTTCGTGCGCATGCCGCCGCGCGACAGCTCGGAAGCAGCCGCCCCCGCCATCGCCTCGATATCGGGCGTGATGCGGTCGACCACCGGAATGAATTTAGCTTGGGGGTCACGCGCCGGCGGCGCCGTATAGAGGCCATCGATGTCGGAGAGCAGTACCAGGAGGTCGGCGCCCATCATGGTGGCGACGCGAGCCGCCAGCCGGTCATTGTCGCCATAGCGGATTTCGGACGTCGCCACCGTGTCGTTTTCGTTGATGACCGGCACCGCCTTCATCTTGAGCAGCGTCGAGATCGTTGCCCGTGCGTTGAGATAGCGGCGGCGCTCCTCGGTGTCGCCGAGCGTCAGCAGGATCTGGCCCGATTTCAGGCTGCCCTTGCCGAGCGCATCCGACCACGCGCCGGCCAATGCGATCTGCCCGACGGCTGCCGCGGCCTGGCTCTCTTCGAGCTTCAAGGCGCGCTTGCCGAGACCAAGGATCGTGCGGCCAAGCGCAATGGCGCCGGACGAGACGACGAGGATTTCAGCGCCGCCCTTGGCCAGCCCGGCAATGTCGTCGGCGAGCGAGGCCAGCCAGTCGCGATTCAGCCCCGTCGTGCGGTCGACGAGCAGCGCCGAGCCGATCTTGACGGTGATGCGCCGATATTTTCCCAGCGACTGCATCGTCCTACTTTTCCCAGCGCGTCTCGACTGGCGCAGCGATCTGCGCACGCGCCTCGGCCACCACCGACATCAACGCCCGCAGCACCGCCTCGACGCCTTCGCCGGTGACGGCCGACAACAGCATCGGTGCGCGGCCGGCGGCACGCTTCAGCGAGGCGACTTTTTTCTTGCGCGCATCGGCGTCGAGCGTGTCGACCTGGGACAGTGCCACGATCTCGACCTTGTCGGTCAGGCCGTTGCCATAGGCCTCGAGCTCCGCGCGCACGGTCTTGTAGGCTTTGCCCGGATTTTCCTCCTGCGCCGAAACCAGATGCAACAGCACACGCGTGCGCTCGACATGGCCAAGGAAGCGGTCGCCGATGCCGACACCCTCATGCGCGCCTTCGATGAGGCCCGGAATATCGGCGATGACGAATTCGCGCGCATCGATGCGGGCAACGCCGAGGCCGGGATGCAGCGTCGTGAACGGATAGTCGGCGATCTTCGGCTTGGCCGCGGTGACCGCCGCCAGGAATGTCGACTTGCCGGCATTCGGCAGCCCGACCAGTCCGGCATCGGCGATCAGCTTCAGCCGCAGCCAGATGTTGAGCTCCTGCCCCGGCAGGCCGGGGTTGGCGCGGCGCGGCGCCTGGTTGGTCGATGTCTTGAAATGCTGGTTGCCAAAACCGCCATTTCCGCCCTTGGCCAGCAGAAAGCGCTGGCCGACCACGGTCAGATCGCAGATCAGCGTCTCGTTGTCTTCTTCGAACACTTGCGTTCCCGCCGGCACTTTCAGCGTGACATCGGCGCCCTTGGCGCCGGTCATGTTGCGGCCCATGCCGTGGACGCCGGTCTTGGCCTTGAAATGCTGCTGGTAGCGGTAGTCTATTAGCGTGTTCAGCCCGTCGACCGCCTCCAGCCAGACATCGCCGCCACGGCCGCCATCACCGCCATCCGGCCCGCCGAACTCGATGAACTTTTCGCGCCGGAACGACACGGAACCGGCGCCACCGTCACCGGAGCGGATGTAGACCTTGGCTTGATCGAGAAATTTCATGGGATTGTACAGTTTCTACTAGTGGCCTTGCGGCATTGCTCTAAACCTTGGCCCTTGCTCTAAACCAAGGCGCGGCGAAGGGCGAGGCCGTTTTGTGACAATGGCCGCGCGGGATCGGCCGGAGAGATGCCGGAATGAAGCTTGTAACCTACAATATCCAGTACGGCGTCGGCCTCGACGGGCAGTACGATGTCGGACGCATCGCTGATGCCGTGCGCGGCGCCGATGTGATCGCTCTGCAGGAAGTGACCCGCAACAATCCCAGGAACGGCGGCCGCGACATGGTCGCCGAGATCGGCGAGGCGCTGCCCGACTACTTCGCCGTCTATGGCAGCAATTTCGAGGCCAATATCGGTTCGCACATCGACAATGGCCGCGCCATCACGAAAACCTTCCAGCTCGGCAACATGGTGCTGTCGAAAACGCCTATTCATCTGTCGCGCAACCTGCTTTTGCCGCGCAGCCGCAGCTTCGAGATGATGAACTTCCAGCGTGGCGCGCTGGAAGCGCTGATCGAGACGCCGCTTGGTTTCATCCGCTTCTATTCCATCCATCTCGATCACCGCAGCCCCGTCGAACGCGCCAGCCAGATCCAGTTCCTGCGCCAACGCATGCTGAACTACGCGCTCGAAGGCGGCGCGCTGTCCGGCGTCGCCGAGATCGGCCTGCCGGAATTGCCGCATCCCGAAGCCTTTGTGGGCATGGGCGATTTCAACATGTTGGCCGGCTCACCCGAATATATCGAACTCGCCGGCCGGCCGGATCATGAATTCGGCATGCCGCTGACCGCCGACTTCGCCGTCGATGCCGCCTTGCGCTTGAACGCCACCGGCGACGATCTCATCAGCTGGGTCGACCCGAAACAACCCACCGATCCCAGCCGCCACAAGCGCATCGACTACATCTTCACCAGCGCGTCGCTCGCCAAATCCCTGCAGCGCCTGTGGGTCGACCGAAAGGCCGTCGGCTCGGACCACCTGCCGGTCTGGGTCGAACTGGGCTGATCCAAGTTTGCCTCCCATTGGTTTCGCGCCGTACCCGATGTGTGTCGAGATTCAGGTCAGGCCGAGCCGAGAATAGTGGCTTCCGAGAACCGGAGCGGAGCGTACTTTTCGTACGCGAGCACCGGAAGCGCAGGAAGCCGCCATTCGCAGGCCGGCCTCACCTGAATATCGGCACACATCAAAAGTGGACCCAGTTCCGCAGGCTCGTCCAGGTCTTGCGATCGAGCCGGTAGCGCTCGACCGGCACCTGGCCGGCGACAATCGAATTCAGCATGCCCTGGCCGGCATACTGGAACCCGCACTTGTGGATGACGCGGCGCGAGGCGGGATTGATGACCCGCGTCGAGGCATGCAGAACCTGGATCGACGTCCTCTGGAAGGCGAGATCGACCAGCGCGTGCGCCGCCTCGGTCGCATAGCCCTTCTTCCAGTGCGGCTCGCCGATCCAGTAACCGAGTTCCAGCCCGCGATCGGTGGTGTTGAGACCGGCGCAGCCGACGAAGGTGTCGGTGCCGGCCAACGTCAGGGCATAAGCGATGCCGGCCCGGCGCGACTTGGTCATGGCCAGGAAAGAGCGCGCCTCGGGCTCGCCATAGGGGTGCGGCATGCGGGCCAGCATTTCGGCGACATGGCGGTTGTCGGCAAGTTCGACCAGTTGCGCGATATCGCCTTCGTGAGGCGCCCGCATCACCAGTCGCTCGGTGACCAGCACCGGACAATCTATCGCGTAACTTTCGTCTTCTGAGTCTTCCGCTTCGGCAACCATTTGAAAGTCCTCCAGGCACAAGAAAAAGGGGAGATGGAAACCCATCTCCCCTGATCCTTTTCCTGGCTTTGCCAGACACCGGTTCCCGAGATGGGCGCCGGTGTTCTAGTGCGGAACCGGCTACTCCGCGGCTTTGGCAATCGGGTTGACCGATACGTAGGTTCGGCCGTTGGCTTTTTTGTTGAACGTCACGGCGCCGGTCTCGAGCGCAAAAAGCGTATGGTCCGTGCCCATGCCGACATTGACGCCGGGATGCCACGTGGTGCCGCGTTGACGAATGATGATGTTGCCCGGGATGACGGCTTCGCCGCCGAACTTCTTCACGCCCAGACGCTTGGAATGCGAGTCGCGACCGTTGCGCGACGAGCCGCCAGCTTTCTTGTGTGCCATCTAACTAACTCCGTTGCGCCGCAAGGCGCCTAAAAGGCCTTATGAACGCGTTCGCGTTCCGTTTCAAGTCCGATCCGGCGACCAGGTCGCCAGAAAATTACTTCGCAGCCAATTCCTTGGCCTGCTCGCGCCAGTCCTTGATCTGGTCGGAGCTGAAGGACATGTGCTCGTCGATCTTGGCGACATCCTTGTCGGTCAGCTTGGCGAGCTGCGCGAAGGTGATGATGCCCTGCTCGTTGAGATCCTTGGCTGCGACCGGGCCGATGCCCTTGATCACGGTCAGATCGTCCGGCTCACCCTTCGGCGCCTTGAACAGCGGCGCTGCCGCGGTCTCGGCTGCCTTTGTCTCGGCTGCCTTGGCCTTGGGCTCCTTCTTCGGCGCGGCTTCCGCCTGCACCTCGGTGGCGGCCTCGGCCTTCACCTTCTTCGGCGCCTTGACCGATGCCGTCTTCGTCGGCTTGGCGCCACCCAGCAGGATCTCGGAGATCCGCACGGTGGTCAAAAGCTGACGATGGCCGATCTTGCGGCGCGAATTCTGCCGGCGGCGCTTCTTGAAGGCGATGACGGTGCGGTTCTTGCCCTGTTCGACGACTTCGGCGGTGACCACCGCGCCGTCGACGAACGGCGCGCCGAACGTGACATTCTCGCCCTCGCCATGCGCCAGCACATGGCCGATCTCGACCATATCGCCGACATTGGCTTCGACTTTTTCGATCTTCAGGAGATCGTTGGCGGCAACGCGATACTGCTTGCCACCCGTTTTAATGACTGCGAACATTTTTTGCCTTTCGCTGTTCGGTCGGCCTTGATGAACCGCATCTGGCGGTTCGGCCGTCTTTTTGTCAGTCTGCGGGTTCAAAAAACAAGCGGCGCGGAAGAACCCTCCACGCCGATTGCGCGCTGTCCCTAACCGAAGGTTGGGGGCGAGTCAAGGCAAACAGCTGTTGTCGGGACTGTTGTTGGGAGCCGAAGGACCGAGCGTGTCAGCACGACTGCACGGCGTCACCGTCGTCGAGGCAAGGATGCGTGACTGGTCACCAACCTACCCAGGCCTCGCCGCAGCTGAACCGTCGCGAATCCGCTGCTTGCCCGGCAAGCCAAATAACTGACGGATTGGCCTTGTAACCTGCCCGTTCAGCCGTTATCTAGTGCGCCGCGCCGGCAACGGCCGACCATGACCGCGGAGAGGTGGCAGAGTGGTCGAATGCACCGCACTCGAAATGCGGCATGGGTGCAAGCCCATCGGGGGTTCGAATCCCTCCCTCTCCGCCATATAGCTTCCATAAAAATCCTTTCCTTTCAAAAGCTTCCTTGTTGCACTTGACCAGCACGAAGCGAAACATATCTTAGACTGTGTAACAAACTGTGTAACATTAGAGAAAGATAATGCGACGTTCCGCAGCGCCAAAGCCGCATAAACGTGAAGGCATCTGGTATCTCGTCCGCAGGGTGCCGAAGGAATTCGCGGCGTTTGATCGCCGCTGCCTAGTACGCATTTCCACGGGCGTCGCCGTGGCTGACGATCCCCGCGGTGTACGGGCGCGAGATGCAGTGCAAAGCCTCGGCGCGGGGCTGGAGGCGTATTGGCGTAGACTGCGGGAAGGCCAATCCGCCGAGGCGGGGCTGCGTTTCGAAGCCGCGAGGAAGCGCGCGCGGTCATTTGGATTGGCCTATCGCACTAACGAGGAACTAGCAGCGGGGCCGCTCGACGAACTCATGGCCCGTATCAAGCTGCTCCTCGACAAAAAATCGATCGAGGACGCGCAGGACGTCTCGGCCGTCATGGGTGGGGAGAAGCGGCCAGCGGTCCGCCTGAGCGGTCTTATCAAGGAATTCGAGACGATCGAGCAACAGAACTTGCTGGCCATGTCGCCCAACCAAATCAAGAAATGGCGTAACCCCAAAAAGCGCGCAGTTGCCAATCTGGTTGGAGTCATTGGCGACAAGGAGATCGCAAGCCTCACTCGGGACGACGCAATCGCGTTCCGCGAGTGGTGGCAAAAGCGGATCGTTGAGGATGGACTTGATATCGGTACGGCCAACAAGGACATCGGCCATGTTTCGAAAATGCTGCGCGTCGTCGATCTGACTCACCAGCTCAAGCTGGAGCCGGTTTTTCGAAACCTGCGTCTTTCCGGCGCCGTCCCCGGGCAACGCGCTGCGTTCACAGCGGAGTTCATTCAGGAGAAGATACTCGCTGAAGGCGCGCTCGACGGACTCAATGACGAAGCCCGCCATCTAATCTATGTGATTGCCGATACCGGACTCAGGCTTTCTGAAGCGGCAAACCTCACCACCGAAACAATCCACCTCGATCGAGAAATCCCGCATGTGCGGGTGCGCCCCAATGGCCGTCGCTTGAAGACCGGTCATTCAGCCCGTGACATTCCCTTGGTTGGCGGCGCACTTGCAGCCATCAAGCTCCATCCGGACGGCTTTCCTCGTTATCGCGACAAGGCCGCGTCACTTTCAGCGCTCGTCAACAAGGTGCTCGCCAGCAAGGAACTTCTGCCGACTTCCGAGCATAGTCTTTATAGCCTGCGACACACTTTCGAGGACCGGCTGACGGCAGTTGAGGCGCCGGAGAAGGTAATTGCTTCTCTGATGGGCCACAAATGGATCCGGCCCAAATACGGCGCGGGACCTTCGTTAGCGCAAAAGCGCGAGTGGCTCCAAAAAATCGCTTTTACCCCGCCCGGGCGAATGTGATTGCGGCGCCATCCAGGCCTTGAGAACCAACCTCACGGCTCCAGCTGTCCGAGCCATTTAGGTTGAGCGTGGCCAGCACGCGCTGCGCTCGCTCGCGATTTCCGAGCTTCCGCCGCATTTGTTCGACCTCGTATTCCAGCCTTTCGAAGGTCGGTATATAGGCATCTCCATGCCGGATGACCAAGTAGGCGGCAACAGCTAGACACCATTCTAGCTCCGTGGCCGATGGATCGGAAAAAGGGGCGACGCCATACCAAGACGAGCAACGCCTCTCGAGGGCTTCCGAACTAGGCAAACGGCCAGCATGTGGCATGGGAAAGAAACCTATGCCTGATCGACGAACCTAAAGTGCTCACGAAGCTTGACCGGTACGCGGGCCATCGGAGGGTTCTGCCTAAAACCGCCAAAAATTTTGAAACACCCATTCATCCGGCTCGAATTCAAAGGGATCGGCGATTTTTGGGTTATGGCTTGCAAGCATAGTTCAGCCCAGACAAGAACGCCTGATATCTTGTCGTGCACTGTCACCCTGCCAAATATGGTGCCGGCGACAACGGCAGTTTGGCGAGCAGAAGAATTCCCGAGACTGAGACGTTCTACGGCTTGGCCCATGTTCGCGCTCCTCCTCGATTGGAGACAGGATGGGCCATATGGAAGCGAATAAAAGGAGGTTGGTGACGAGTCTCGGTAGTGGAGTAGAAACGGGTGGAAAAGCTTGCGCTATTCGCCATCGGCGCCGCTAAACGCATTTGAGAGAAGGGGCAGCGATCGCCAAGAGATGACGTCCGATCGCAAGCCGGCTAGAAATGCGACAGTGACGCGCCTTTTTTGGCACGACCTTAGCACCCGATCGGGCCTCAGCTGGTCGTCGTTGCGCAGCCGATCGGGTGCGATTTTTATAAAGCTCTCTTGGCTTTAGCTTTGAGAGCCCGTCATCGAGACAAATGCAAGGGAACGGTCGGCCCCCTGGGGACATTCGACATGCCGTGGCAGCTTCCTATGGTGAGCCAGCGCATTCCGATACACGTTTTCCGCGCTCTACCGTTGCTCCAGCACCTGTGCTGAGGCTGAGCGCTTGATCAGGACCCGACCGCTGCTGTTGCGGGATGGTGACTGGGTTGAGGTCGCGAAGACCTTGACCGCGGGTACGTTGTTCATCCCGATGAGCGCTGAGCCGAGAAGCAGCCAAGAACGCTTCCCGTAATCGAATCCTACGGGAACCGCGAAACCAGCGTCCAAAGGACGCAATTCTCCGACGTCGTTCACTCAAGCTCATCTCGCAACTTGAACGCTTGTATGAAGCCGCTGCATGTGCGCCGGTGGACCGGATTGCTGCTATCCAAACCACGTGCTCAGTTTCGCCCCGTAATAACTCTACCGTCCGAAACGGCTTTCGCGCGTCAGGTCCACCCCACATGAAAGTTCCGCGAGCAGCACGGACGGAGAGGCCGGTCACAACTCCTTCGCGTGCTCTTTTACTACCGAATCAAGTGCCAAATGGAGAGGCACTGCCTTAGAGAACAGGAAGCCCTGCGCGGTTCTGCAGCCAAGCTGGTACAGAGTTTGCCGATCTGCCTCTGTTTCAACGCCCTCGGCCATGACCTCGATCCCGAGCGTCCTACCAAGATCAATCACCGCTTTGACAAGCAGCCGATTCTCCCGGGACTTGGCTAAGCCGCGAACGAAGCCCTGATCTATTTTCACCTTCCTGATCCGACTGTCCTTGAGCGATGCCAACGTCGAAAAACCGGTGCCGAAGTCATCGAGCGCGATAGAAATGCCAGCATGTGAAAGCCGGGCGAGCTTTTCATCCACTCTGTCCGGATCCACTGGGGCTTCTTCGGTAATCTCGATGTCGAACATCGTTGCAGGGAGGTCTTTTGCCGCCAGACCATTAAGAATCATCTCGTCAATATCGCCAGCTTCCAACTCGCACGGTGAAACATTCATCGCCACACGAACATCACGACGGTCAGCTTTGACCAAGCCCTCGATAAGAGCGCAACAGTCGGCGAATACCGTTTGAGTTAGCAGCTGAAGCATTCCAGTTTCGCGTGCCGCTGTCATGATCTCGGGCGGAGAAATGGGACCGTGAAGCGGGTGAGACCATCTTAGCAAGGCTTCAAAACTGACGACGGCTTCAGTTTCGAGTCTTACGATTGGCTGAAACCAAGCGACCAAGCTTCTCATCGTTATCGCCGAATGAAGATCGCGTTCGATTGACTGGCGGCGTTGCAACTCCCGGGCTAGCTCGGCATCGAACAGACAAAATTCATTCCTGCCGCGGCGCTTAGCTGTGTAAAGGGCGATGTCGGCCCGCAACAACATTTCCGTTAGTCCGGGGTTTTCAGCCAAGTAGATTCCTATAGACGCTCCAATGCGGACTGATGCGATCCCAGGATAGGGGCGAGCAAGCTTGGCTATGAGATTGGACGCGAGATTGGTGGGAGAAGGAGAATTCTTTCGCGAAGAAAAAACCAGCACGAATTCATCCCCACCGATGCGGGCGAGCGTTGAGCCCTCCGGTGCTTCTTCCTCTATTCGGCGGGCGATCCTGGCAAGCAGCTCGTCACCCGTTCTGTGACCGTAGGTATCGTTGACAGATTTGAACCCGTCCAGATCAATCAGCATGGCCACAAAGGGTCCATCGGTGTTCTCAAACTGATCGATTGCATGTTCGAGGCCCCGCCTGTTGAGGAGCGCGGTAAGATGGTCCTCCCTGGAATTGCGCTCCATTTCCGCGGCAAGCCGCTCGGCTTGATGTCTCAGGCGGCTCGCGTCACGGAAGCGCGCTTGTCCAACGAACGAGGATCGAACCAGGCCGCCCTCGAAAAGCAGGACGGCAAAAGCCAGAATGTAGTTTTCCGGGGCTCCCTTCGTCAGCAAACATGCGGCGGCAATGAGGAGTGGCGGTGTGATGAAGCATATCGCTGCCGCAGCATATGAGCTGCCGTACGTGACCGCGCCAGCTGAAATGCCCGCCAGAATTATTAGATGCAGCGATGCTTGAGACGTCGTGTATCCAGCCGTTAGGACGGCAAGGAATGACCAGGTGAATCCCGCCAGAAGAGCAAGCCTGCCAAACCAGCGAAGCCGCAGCCAAACCCGTGTCAGATCATCCTGGACTCCGGGTTCCTTCAGCTGATGACGGGCGAGTGCAAGGCGGGCGGCATTTATCGCATTAACGACCGAAAACCAGGCCGCGCCAGCAAGACCGTTCCCGGAAAGGGCCTGCACGGTCAAAATCAGCCCGGACAGCACAATGCTTATCGGCATTGAGACGAAAAGGCCTGCCCTCAGATCAGCGAGCTGGTCCTGAAGGATTCTCGCCTCCAGCGGATCTTCTTTTTCCAAGGCTGGACGGGTCAGCTTGCTTACTCCTGCTTGTCCGCAGCCTATGCAGCCCCCCTGAAGGACGGGTTAATTCTTCAATCGGAGATCAGCGTCGGGGAGCAGGATTACTCCGGTGCATCATGCACTCTCTCCCATCGCTCGCCCAGCACGCGCAAAAATGCGACTGCTGGTGCAGTATCACCGCTGGAGCTCCGCCGAAATCCCATGCCGGACAAGGGGAACATGTTGGGCAAAGCGAAGCCCCAGATGCCTTGCAAGCCGTGCCGCCAGGTGGTCTCTGGAGTAGAGTCCAACCAATATGTTCGTTGCATGGTAGAGCGGCGCCGCCGACAGGCGCAGCCGCCTTTCGTATATATGCAGCATGTCGGGGTCGCCAACATTGCGGCCGTCGCGGCACGCAGTCATGATTCCACGGGCGAGTTGCTTCTGGCTGCTGAGACCGATGTTGAACCCGTGAGCGGTCACCGGGTGCATGCCGATGGCAGCGTCGCCGATGAGTGCGGCGCTCGGCGCCCGGAATTTGTGCGCCCAGGTCGTGACCAGCGGATAGGTGTGGCGCTTGCTTGCCAAGGTCATTTTTCCAAGGCGCCCTCGACACCGTTTCGTCAACTCCGACAGGAACAAATCATCATCGAAGGCAAGCAGTCTATAGGCCTCGTTTGAGCGCAATGTGAGCAGCAGCGACGACATGCCCTCCGCTAGGGGCAATATCGCTATCGTCTGATGGTGATCGAACCATTCGATGGCGATCTGGTGGTGGGCGCGCTCGTGCCTCACTCGGCAAATCAGCATCGAGTGGCCAAGCCGGTTGATATCGGCGCCGATGCCTAGCAGATCACGCGTGGCGGACAAACGCGAATCCGCGGCAACAACCAGCCGAGCAGTTAAACGCGCGCCATTAGAGAGCGTTACGACTGCTCCTTCTTGGCTGTTTGTTGCATCGACGACCGAGTGGCCGCACAACAGCCGGGCGCGATCCTGCAAGCGGACGATTTTGAACAGCGCCTCGCGGATCCGGCAATTTGGAACCAAAACCCCCAGCGGTTCTCCAGAGTTGCTGGGAGGATCGAAACGAAGAGCGAATGCGCTCGAGCCGTTGAGCACGCGCGCGCCTTGAAGTGCTGATTTGTCCGAAGCCGGAATGACATCCCAGGCGCCGAGCTCGCGAAGGGTTCTGATCGAAGCGTTGGTCAGCGCGATTTCGCGACCATCGAAAGCCGGATTCGCCAGACTATCGAATGTGTTCTGTTCAACAACTGCCACCTTGAGTTCGCTTTGGGCAAGCGACGCAGCGAACGAAAGGCCGACCGGGCCGGCTCCAACGACAACGATGTCAAAATTATCGTCAGAGCCCATCAGCGTGCCGCCATCCGGTCGCCTATCCTCGTGTAACGGTGAAACTGAGCCGAGTGACATGAGCTCCGTGCCCGCCGCATTGCCTAAAGGCGCTGGGCCGGGAGATTCGCATCGATCGGCAACGAAGCACTCAAAGCGCTCAGAGGTGGATGCGGCTAACCGATCCCGCCCTTTCGCCGCGCAGCCGCGCAGATCGCCGCCAGCAAGCGAGACACTCGCGACGCTGGTCAGCGACGGCCGCGCCGCATCGATCGCCACATTCCACCTGGAACCCTTGCGCATACTACTCACGCTCCACGACGTCGAAGCGGGCTCTCTTGCGAGGGTGAGGGTATCGAACGTAGCGCTCTCTCTCGTCATCCCAGCCAAGGTAGCGGAAACTTTTATCCACGACCGCGCATATCTCATCAAGAACCTGCTGCATGGCTTCGATGTCGATGTCCTTGCAATTCAGTCGCCGATAGAGCAAAGCCCACGCGGCGACATAGTCGTCGAAATAGCGCGCGTCACTCGAACCAATGATCAACTTCGGACGGTTGATCGATCTCGAAAACGCACGTCCCAACCCCGATGATGCTCCGCAGCACGTTGACATCACGAGGATCTTCGGCGCTGGATGCGAGCCCTGGAACATTTTTACGAAGTCAGCCCAAAGAAGGCCACTTCGCCCACTGGACGAAGCGATCCCGTCACCATTGCCGTGCCCGGCGATGTGAAGCACGTCGCACTCCGCCTCCATCGCTCGTACTACAGCCTCACCAAATTTCGTTCGGTTCAACGCCATGTGGAGCTCCGCGCGGATGTTGACAGCCTTTAACAAGTGCTGCACGATCGGTCCCTCTTGCCTGTCGGCGAAGTAGTCATTTGCATTGTGGCAGTCGATGATGTGTACGGTGTTCATGGTACTCCAGCCGCTTGTTCGTTCATCGTCGTGACGAGCGGACACCACGCGCGCGGAACCGCGTGACGTGCGCTGGGTTCCGGTACCGTCGCATAGCCTCAAGGCGCGGGCCGGGAATCGGGATGGATCGGCAACGACGCACACAACCCATCAAAGGCGAAAGCTGTTGATCGGCCCCCCTGTCCGCGCAGCCACGCGGATGGTCAGCCAGCAAGCGAGATACACACGACGCCGGTCAGCTAATGGCTGCGCCGTAAGCACAAGGCATGGCCGACCACACGACAGAAAACCCAGAACCGTGAAGGTGCTGATAATGACGACCAATCTTTCCGTAAGTCATGCATTTCTCCGTCGAAGACTGGTCAATAGACCACACCGATGAGTATGACCCTGATCTGGATCAGCCAGACATGACCAATCGGCACTGGCGGTTCACGGTCAGGTGATCGACCGTGACGTTCCACTTTGGAACCCGTGCGCACATTGCCAAGCTCTCGTCCGGCCACGCGAGGTACTCTCGTGGCATCAGCCGCCTCATACTGGGTGCAATGGTAGGCAGTCCTTCGCACGACAGAGGCTTTTCACAAATGTAGTGTGCAGCTTAGGTCAAGATGGTCATGGAGCATGGAGCATGGAGCATGGACAGCTTGTTCCCGACCGAGCCGGCTCGACTGACGAGCGCGATCCGCGCATCTTATGCACAGCGGATTGAAATCAGCGTTCCGGTTTGTCGTCCCGATCAATTAGTATCCGCTCGGCGGCTCCGTCGAGATCTTCGTATTGACCGCTTCGCAATGCCCAGACGAAGCCGGACACACCCAGTGCACCCAGAAAAAGGGCCACTGGTATGAGATAGAGCAACGTCGTCACGAGGATTATGCCGAATAGCTGACTGCGGAGCGTCCGACTTTTTGAATAACTTGCAGCGTCGCATTCGCCCCGAAGCCGTGCAAGCGCAATGCGTTTCCAATAACAAGCACCGATGAGGCAGACATGGCAATCGCCGCTAACAAAGGCGTGGCGTGGCCCAGGATGGCGATCGGCACGGCGACGGCATTGTAGACGATCGCAATCGCGATGTTCTGGCGGATCAGGTGTCCCGCCTTGCGCGAGACGTCCAGCGCGAGAGGCACTGCCAGAAGGCTTTCGCGCAGGAATACGAAGTCGGCGGCATTGCGGCCAATGTCGGCGGCGGTGGCCGGAGCGATCGAGACATGCGCCGCGCTCAGCGCCGGCGTGTCGTTGAGGCCGTCGCCAACCATCAGAACCTTGTGTCCGTCTTTCGCCAGGGTCTCGATGCGCTCGACCTTGCCCGACGGCAGCAGGCACGGAACGAAGTCGTCGACACCCAGCATTCTTGCAACTTCGCCGCAGGCACCTGCGGTATCGCCCGACAGCATTTGCATCGACACCCCAGTATCGTTCAATCGCTTGATCGCCGCCGCCGCGTCGGCGCGCAGCGCATCCTCGAAATCGAAGGTCGCGACAATGAACCCGTCTTTTGTCAGCACCGTTCCGCCATAGCCATGGTTGCCTTCACCACCGGTCCGGGCCTTCCATCCAGCCCATCCGCGTCGACCCAGCCGCCAGATGCTTCCGGCGACAGTGGCTTCGATCCCGAACCCCGGATGCTCTGTGACGGCATCGAATTTGTGTTGCCCGCCAGGAGCGGCAAAGCCGGTTATGGCCTTTGAAAACGGGTGACGCGAGTGCGCGGCCATGTCTGCCGCGATTGCCAGCATGGCCGGATCGATCGACGATGCATTGAGGAGCCGGGGTTGTCCGAGCGTGAGCGTTCCGGTCTTGTCGAACACTGCGTTATCAATCGTCGCCAGGCGCTCCATGGCCGAACCGTCCTTGACCATGATGCCGTTCTCGAACAGACGCCGCGCGGCGACCACCTGAACGATCGGTACGGCGAGGCCGAGCGCGCACGGGCAGGTGATGATCAGAACGGCAATGGCGATGGTTATCGCCCTATGCCAGTCGCCGGTCACCGCCATCCAGCCAAGGAACGTCGCGAAGGCTGTGAGATGAACCACCGGGGCATAGAGCGCTGAAACGCGATCGGCGATCCGGCGATAATGCGCGCGGCCGCCCTCTGCGGCTTCCATGAGCCGAACCATTTCCGCCAGAAACGAATCTTTCGCGGCGGCTGTCGCCTCAATCGTCAGCGGGCCGGTTAGGTTGAGGACACCAGCCTGCACGGCTTCGCCTGCTGCAACGCTTCGAGGCGTGCTCTCGCCCGAGACAAGCGAACAGTCCAGATCCGATGCCCCTTGAATGATTTTGCCGTCGACGGGTATCCTTTCGCCGGCAGCAATCAGCAGCTGCATCCCTGGTTCGATCTCGCCAACCGGCAGATAGTCGCGTGCGCCGTCGCCGCGCAGCACCATGGCGCCACGTGCGGCCAACTGGGACAGGCCTTTCACGGCGATCCGGGCACGTTCGCGCATCACGTGATCCAACGTGCGGCCGATCAACAGGAAGAACAGCAGCGACACCGATGCATCGAAATAAGCATGGTCGCCATGGTTGATCGTCTCATAGAGGCTCATGGCGTAGGCAAGCGACACCCCGACCGCGATCGGCACGTCCATGTTCATGCGGCCGTGGCGCAACGCATTCCAGGCCGAGCGGAAGAAGATGCCGCCGGCGAAGGCGAGTGCAGGGATGGCGATAAGCGCAGAGACCCAGTGGAACAGGTCGCGGGTAGCGCCTTCGGCACCGGACCAGACAGAGACCGAAAGCAGCATGATATTGCCCGCCGCGAACCCGGCAACCGCGACGGCGCGGATCAACTCCGAAAGCGTCCTGTCCTTTTCATCAATCTCGGGGGCGAAGAGATGCGCCTGGTAGCCGAGCCGTCCAAGCGCGGCGACGAACGGTGGAACCTCGTCGCCACGCCAGCGGACCGAGACCCGTTTCGTCGACAGGTTGACGCGGGCGCTCTCGACGCGATCGAGCGTTCCCAACGCCGTCTCGATCGTCTGGATACAAGCTGCGCAATGAACGCTCGGCACCGAAAGATCGGTTTGGCGGAGATCATCGCCAAGCGATCGGCTCGCCAGCCTGATCTCCTGACTAGACGGCAGGACCGACGTGGTGCTGCCCAGATCAAGCGCCATTTCGGCGCCCGGTGCACAACAACTCATTGCAGCGCTCCATGGGAAATCATGATCCTGCGGACGTCGCGATACGGTTTATCCAGACCGGCGTCGGCGTCGACTTCGACAATCCAGACGCCGTCCTTCGGCATGTGCTGGGCTGCGAATTCCTGGCCCGAGGCGGGTGCGAGGGTGACCGACTTGTCCTCCTTCTCGTACGCGGGATGGCGAAACAGCACCTTGACGCCGTGCAGGGGAACCGGCTTGCCAGCGGCATCGGTGAGGCTGTAGCGGACTTCACCCCATGCGATGGTCAGCTTGCCGGTCCAGCCAAGGGCTGCCTGTGCCCGTCCTTCCGTGGCCTTCTTGTTGAATTGCTGGCTCGCCACATAGGTGTTTTCGACGACGAGGCCAGTCCAGCTTGTGCTGGCGAGCGTCGCCATGGTCAAATTGACCGCGATGATCACGCCGAAAAAGGCGAGGATGATGGCCAGCATGTGCCTGCCGGTAAATTCACGAGGCTTTTGTACATTGGCAGTCATCTGGGGGCCTCCGGCGCGTTGAAGGTGGCGGTGTACTCGTTCGATTCGAAGCTGGCTCTGTCCTCGACGCGGAACTTGAAAGTCTGCGCCGGCGCGCGGATCTGGCCCGCGGGCTGGCGCACGAAGACTTTCAGCATTTTCAGGCGGTCGGGTTCGACCGGAATGGCGAATGAGCGGCCTGCCGGGATATCTTCGCCGACCACGCTCATGTCAGCTCCATCCAGGCCTTGGATCGTGACGACGAGCGTCCGCGGCTCCGGGATCATGTTGAGCAGCTTGACGGTATAGCCATTGCGGATGGAGCCGTCGGACAGCGTGACGAACTGAGGATTGCGATCATGCAACACGTTTAGTTCGAGCCGGTCGCGCGTCAGCAGGGAATAGAGCAGGCCGAGGCCGATCAGCGACCACAAGCCCATGTAGACGTAGGTGCGCGGCCGAAAGATCTTGCGGATGTGGAAATGCGCTACCTTGTCGGAGAACAGGCCATCAGCGGTCCTGACCAGCGACGGGTTGACTGAACTGGAGCCGCCCGCGGTTGCCAGCATCATATTGGTGTTGTAGTCGGAGAGCGTCGCGTAGGAGATCAGCCCGCGCTCCTTGCCGAGCTTGTCCATGACGCCGTCACAGGCGTCGATGCAGAGCGCGCAGGTGATGCATTCGAGCTGCTGGCCATCGCGAATGTCGATCCCCATCGGGCAGACCGCGACGCAGGCATTGCAGTCGACGCAGTCGCCGACGGACTGCCCTGCAGCTTGCACCTTCTTCGCATGGCGAGAACGCGGTTCGCCGCGCCAGTCATTGTAGGTGACGGTGAGCGAACTTTCGTCGAGCATGGCCGCCTGGATGCGCGGCCATGGGCACATATAGGTGCAGACCTGTTCTCGCATCAGCCCGCCGAACGTGTAGGTGGTCGCCGTCAGGACGGCGACGGTGATGTAGGCGACGGGCGCCGCGGTGCCGGTGAAGAGTTCGCCGACCAGCGTCGGCGCATCGGCAAAATAGAAGATCCAGGCGCCGCCAGTCGCCGCGCCTATGACGAGCCAGATGGTGTGCTTGAACACGCGCAGCATGAGCTTGCGCGCGGTCCAGGGACCTGCATCGAGCTTCATGCGGGCGTTACGGTCCCCCTCGATCGCACGTTCGACGACGAGGAACAGATCGACCCACACCGTCTGAGGGCATGCATAGCCGCACCAGGCACGGCCGACAGTCGAGGTGATCAGGAAAAGACCGACGCCCGCCATGACCAGGAGGCCGGCCACATAGAAGAATTCCTGGGGCCATATCTCGATGAAGAAGAAGTAGAAGCGCCGGTTCGCGAGATCGAGCAGGACTGCCTGGTCCGGGGCAAATGGACCGCGAGCCCAAGGCAGCCACGCAGCCAGGTAATAGATGCCAAGTGTGATCGTCATCACCAGCCATTTGAAGCGACGAAAGTTGCCCGAGGCGCGCTTCGGAAAGATCTTTTGACGCGCGGCATAAAGCGGCTTGCGGGTTTTGGCGGAATTGACAGTTTCTGTTTCGAGCCCTGTCAACTGCGTCTTGTCACGCATGTGCAACTCCACTTTCCCAGCCGATGTCAGGGGCACCTGTCGTAAAGCCTCGCCGTAGGATAGCCTTGCCGGGTTGTGCAGATCGCATTAGGGATGGTGTCGAGGCCCGGCTCACGCCAGGCCTCGTCCGCTTGGCAGGGGGGACCGAAGAATAGGGCTTCCATTCCTATTCTCCGCCGCCAAGCGAATGGACATAAACTGCAAGTTCCTTGACCTTGATCTCGCCGAGACGGCCAACCCAGGCCGGCATGACGCCCTGTTTTGGCGCACGGACCTGTGCGGCGATGGCTGTCTCACCGGATCCATAGAGCCAGATCGCATCGGTCAGGTCGGGGGCGCCGAATTCCCTGTTGCCTTTTGCATTGTCGCCGTGACAGGCCACGCAATTCTCGGCAAAGACCTTGGCGCCGGGTTGGATCAGACTTGCATCGCGGACCTTGCCGGAAAGGCTGGCCACGTAGGCGCTGACTTGTGCGATCTGGTCGGCGGTAATGATGTCGCCGAAGGCCGGCATTTCCGACAGCCGCGTTTCCGCATCAGTCGCAAAGCGGATGCCGTGCGTAATCGTCTGCTGGATCTGCTCGGCCTTGCCGCCCCATAGCCAGTCGTCGTCGTTGAGATTGGGAAAGCCCTTGGAACCCTGGGCGCCGGAGCCGTGACATTGTACGCAATTGACCTTGAAAGCGGCGCCACCGGCGGCGATTGCGAATTCGCGCAGGCCGTCGTCCGCGGCGATTTCCGAGACGCTCTTGGACTCCACCGCCGAGATATATTTGCCCTTGGCGGCCTCAGCCGCGGTCAGCTCGTTCCTGACCTCGTTGCGGCTGGAATAGCCGAGCACACCCGTTGTCGCCGAGTGCAACAGAGGCCATGCTGGATAGGCAATGGTGTAGCCTATCGCCCAGACAATGGTGACGTAAAAAGTGATGACCCACCATCTGGGAAGCGGGTTGTTCAGCTCCCGGATACCATCCCATTCGTGGCCGGTGGTCGAGACGCCAGAGATTTCATCGATATGCTCGTCGCTCATGATCACTCGTCCTCGAGCGGAATGCGGGCCGCTTCGTCGGCCAGCCTTCGGCTGCCGGGGCGTAGGGCAAAGGCGATGCACCCCACGAAGAACAGCGCCATCGCAACCAGGCCCCAGCTGTCGGCAAACGCCCGCATCAAATTGTAGGTCATCAGCGTTCTCCTCAGCGGTAGCCGGCGGCTTCGTCGTAATTTTTGAAGTCGACCAGTGTGCCAAGCATCTGCAGGTAGGCGAGCAGGGCATCCATTTCGGTGACCTGTTGCGGGTTGCCGTCGAAGTCGCCGATCTTGGCTTTTGGGTAACGCGCCTCAAGGCCTGATGTGTCGGCATTGGGATCGGCCTGCGCCCCCAGATCCGCATTGGCGTGGGCGATCATGTCATCCGTGTAAGGGACGGCTACAAGCCTGTTGGCGACCAGATGCGTCGAGAAATCCTTCACGTCGATCGGCGTGTCTTTCAGGAACCCATAGCTCGGCATGATCGATTCCGGCACCACCGAGCGCGGGTCGGTAAGATGCGCGACATGCCATGCATTCGAGTAGCGGTCGCCAACTCTGGCGAGATCCGGCCCGGTGCGCTTCGATCCCCACTGGAAGGGGTGATCGTACATGGACTCGGCAGCCAGGCTGTAGTGGCCATAGCGCTCAACTTCGTCGCGGAACGGCCTGATCATCTGGCTATGACAGAGGTAGCAGCCCTCGCGCATATAGATGTTGCGCCCGACAAGTTCGAGCGGCGAATAGGGGCGCATGCCTTCCACCTTCTCGATCGTATTGTCGAGATAGAAGAGAGGCGCGATCTCGACGATGCCGCCGACCGTCACCACGAGCAGCGAGCCAACGAGAAGAAGCGTGGCGTTCTTCTCGATGATTGCGTGTTTGTCCATCAAGCCCATTACCTGGCTCCTGATCGCGCAGGTCGGATGGCGACGGGGCTCGGCATCGGCTCCTCCTCGCGCTGGTGGCCGAGGATGGTCCTGGTGATGTTCCAGGCCATGATCAGGGCGCCGGAGAGGTACATGGCGCCGCCGATGGCGCGCATGACATAGTAGGGGTGCATGGCGGCGACGGTTTCGGCGAAGGAGTAGACGAGGAAGCCCTGCTCGCCATATTCGCGCCACATCAGGCCCTGCATGATGCCGGACACCCACATCACCGCGGCGTAGACGACGATCCCGAGTGTCGCCAGCCAGAAGTGCCAGGTGACGAGCCTCAGCGAGTAGAGCCGTTGACGGTTCCAGAGCTTCGGGACCATGTAGTAGATCGCGCCGAACGAGATCATGCCGACCCAGCCGAGCGCACCCGAATGGACGTGCCCGATGGTCCAGTCGGTATAATGCGACAGCGAATTGACCGCCCGGATCGCCATGATGGGGCCTTCGAAGGTCGACATGCCATAGAAGGCGACGGCCATCACCATCATGCGTATGATCGGATCGGTGCGCAGCTTGTCCCAGGCGCCGGACAGCGTCATCAGGCCGTTGATCATGCCGCCCCAGGACGGCATCCACAGCATGATCGAGAACACCATGCCGAGCGTCTGCGCCCAATCGGGCAAGGCGGTGTAGTGCAGGTGATGCGGCCCGGCCCAGATGTAGAGAAAGATGATAGCCCAGAAATGGACGATCGACAGCCGGTACGAATAGACTGGCCGGTTCGCCTGCTTGGGCACGAAATAATACATCATGCCGAGGAAGCCGGCGGTGAGAAAGAAGCCGACCGCGTTGTGGCCGTACCACCATTGCGTCAAGGCGTCCTGGACCCCTGAAAAGGCGGAGTAGCTCTTGGAGCCCAGGAACGAGACTGGTATGGACAGGTTGTTGACCACATGCAGCATCGCGATGGTCACGATGAACGACAGGTAGAACCAGTTGGCCACGTAGATATGCGGTTCCTTGCGCTTCAGGATCGTGCCAAGGAACAGAATGAGGTAGGCGACCCAGACGATGGTCAGCCAGACATCCACATACCATTCGGGTTCGGCGTACTCGCGGCCCTCGGTGATGCCGAGCAGGTAGCCGGTCGCGGCCATGACGATGAAAAGCTGGTAGCCCCAGAAGACGAACCAGGCGAGATCACGGCCGAAGAGGCGCGCGCGGCAGGTGCGCTGCACGACATACAGAGACGTGCAAAGCAGCGCGTTGCCGCCGAAGGCGAAAACGACACCGGATGTGTGCAACGGCCGCAAACGACCGAAATTGAACCAGGGCTGGATGTTGAGATCGGGGTAGGCGAGCTGCAGCGCGATCACCACGCCGACCAGCATGCCGACGACACCCCAGAACACGGTGGCGATCGCGCCGTAGCGGATCGGACCATCCATGTAAGCGGATGGGTCAATCGGAGCTGCTGGCCTGAACTCCGTGTTGCGCAACAGGATCGCAGTGAAACCAGCCACTGCGAAGAACAACACCCACATGTGTCGGCGGAAAGGTTCATCCACGCCGAAGCCGGCGGCCACCAGGGCCGCAAAAGCGAACACGCTTAGAAGGACGATCTCTGTGCCGAATTTCATTGCAGATCCCGATCTCGAATCTGGTGGATGCCAAATCCGCAGCGCACTAATCGCGCAGCCGCCGCCCCCTCGCCCTGATCTATGTCAGGCCGCACGATTTTGTGCGGCGCAATCAGCAGGTGGCGAATGAACGAGGAACGCAGCGCGGGCTCACCCCCTCATGGAAGGCGTTCCCTGGGTTGGGCGGGCGCAGACGCGATCGCTGAGGCGAAAGCTGAGGCTCTGCGCGCGTTGGATGCTATTGCCGATGCCCTGCCAAACGTTGTTCGGATCCCATTGGAAACGAACGCGATCGTTCCGCCGAGCCGTGGCAGATTAAGGACCATGCTTCGCCGGTATGTGCCGAAACACACCTGGCGATTGGTCACGTTCCTATCAAAGGCCGAAAGCTGTTTGTCTCGACCGTGACGCCGCTTCGTCGAAGGCGCGGCGACATCGCATTAAAAGGCAAACACGGCCCGCCCCGGAGTCATGCGACATGGCCTCGCCGCTTAGGGCCGCTCGCGTCCGCCGCCACAGCGCTTCTCCAGACGGCTTATGCTGTCCACCGTCACATGGCGTGCGTTCTCAATCCGAATCACCCCGTCAGCCCGCAATCGCGTCAGTTGGCGGCTCACGGTCTCGCTGGTGATTCCAAGGAAATCAGACATTTCGGCACGCGTCAGCGGCAGATCGAAGGAGGCCGACCCGGAAGCCGCATCGAGACTGGAATCGATATTCCGGGCCATCATGAGGAGAAAAGTCGCCACCTTTTCCGGAGCTGTCTTGCGCCCCAGCGTCACCATCCACTCGCGCGCCTCATCGAGTTCATTCAGCGTCTGTTTGAGCAGGCGATGCTCGAATTCCCGTGACGCCTTCATCATCCGTTCGACGGCCGCTCGCGGAAACGAACACAGCGTGACTGCTGTTGCCGCTTCCGCATTGATCGAGCTTTCCTCCTTGAAAGGACGTCCCAGAAAATCCGGTGCAAACTGGAGACCGACGATCTGCTGGCGCCCATCCGACAGGCTCTTTGATAGCTTTACCACGCCTGAAAGCACGTTGGAGTAGCTGTCGACGTTCTGTGCCTCGCCGGTCAACTCCATTCCTGACTCGATCCGGCGACGCGAGCAAGTCTTGGCGAGCCCAACCAAATTGTCTGGATCGAGCGCACCGCAGACACCGCGACGCCGTGCCTCGCAAGGGAAGCAAAGAACAGGAATGCCGGAACTATGAATGTCTTGCCGAAAGGTCATGCGTTCGCCTTACCCGATCCTAACTGCCGGCAGGATACCCATCCAGGGTAGAGAAATCCTGCGGCGGTTTGTCCATGAGCGCGGCTGATCGAGATCAGGGTCTGCTTCAGCGATGCGTGCAGTGTTCCGGCGGGCAACACGGTGAACGCGAGATGCAATCGGAAATAGCTGTCAAACTCAGCGAGAACGTCCCACGCTACACCAGCTATCCGACGGCGCCGCATTTCCATTCGGGGATCGATGCTGCCATTTACCGTGGCTGGTTGGAGACGCTGGAAAGCGGCGACGAAATCTCGCTGTACCTGCACATTCCTTACTGCGACAAGCTCTGCTGGTTCTGCGCCTGCCACACCAAGCAGACGCACCAATATGAGCCGGTGGCCGCTTATCTGCGCTCGCTGAATGCCGAAATCGTCACGATTGCCGGTCTGGTGAGCGGCAAGGCACATGTCCGTGCAATCCACTTCGGTGGCGGTTCGCCAACTATTCTGAGGCCCGATGATATGGTTGCTCTTGGAGCGGCCTTGCGGGACAGCTTCGACCTTCTCCCGGATGCTACGGTCAGCATCGAAATCGAAACCAACGACATGGACAAGGCGCGCCTTGATGCACTTGCTCAAATCGGCGTAACGCGGGCGAGCCTCGGCGTGCAGGATTTCGATCCGCAAGTGCAAAAAGCAATTAATCGTGAGCAGAGTTTTTTGCAGACCAAGGCAGTCGTCGACGGGGTTCGTTCGCGGGGCGTCGAATCGGTCAATCTGGACCTGCTCTACGGGCTCCCGAATCAGACACGCGAGACGATCTGTTCCACGGTGGCGCAGGCACTGACCTTGGAGCCAGACCGGATGGCCCTGTTCGGCTACGCACATGTGCCCTGGTTCAAGAAGCATCAGACGATGATCGACGAGGCATGGCTGCCGAGTCCCACTGAGCGTTTCGCCCAATCTCAACTCGCGGCGCGGGCAATTGTCGCCAAGGGATATGAGGCAATAGGACTCGATCATTTCGCGAAGCCCGACGATGCGCTGGCCATAGCGGCCCGCGCAGGGGTTTTGCATCGCAATTTTCAGGGCTACACTGAGGATCGCTGCCCGACACTCATCGGACTTGGCCCTTCGTCCATCGGTCGTTTTCGCCAAGGCTACGTGCAGAACATGGCTTCGACTTCCGGGTACGGGCGCATGGTTGCGGATGGCGGGTTGGCTGCCGTGCGCGGCGTTGCCCTTTCCGACGACGATCGCGTCCGTGGCTGGATCATCGAGCGGCTGATGTGTGATTTTGCCTTCTCGGCAGTCGACCTGGTGGAGCGGTTCGGCAAAGCCGGCGAGCAGCTCCTTCATCGCTCGAGGTCCATCGCACTCCACGATCCTGCCCGAGCGCTTGAATTCGATGGTGACAGTTTCCTCGTACGGACTGAAAGTCGCCCCTTCATTCGAACCATCGCGGCCAAGTTCGATACATATTTCAAAGGGGGAACGGCGAGGCACTCGGTGGCGGTCTGAGCAAAGCACAGTGCGCTCGCCGTTTGGTCGATCGGCGAACCAGCTGCGTTCGTTTTGACCGCTCATAGCCGACTACCGCATCAAAATCGAAAATGCAAACTTAGGCTGTTGCGCGGTATCTCCTTCCACATCCACTCTTGCGCATACCTGCATTTCAAGGTGTTTGATCCTATGCTTCGCAGGTAGGTCGCGACAGCTAGGCAATGTTCCAGCTGCCCTAGCGGAGGAGTCACGATTTTCCGGCAAGCTCCGTCGGCAGACGTTCTTTTCTGGCCTTGGCAAAGGCTCGGTCGCCTTCCAGAAACGCCGCCAGCATGAAAGGGATGAGTTCTGCCACGGTTTCAGACTGACCATAGGTCTGACGGTAAAGTGCAGCATACTCCTTGAGTGTTTGGCTCAGCTCCGCGCTGACGGTAATGGTGATCTTCGAAGCTGTTCGGTCCGGAAGTTTTCCAAGTTTCAGGTCAGCCATGATAACTCCTGCTCAACTGGCGTATGGCCGCAGCACGATGTCCTTGTGCACGATGACGCGCAGTGGCCAACCTGGGCGGACGACGATGGTGGGCTGGATATTGAGGTTTTTTTCGGTGATGCGCTGGCCGGCTCGACTGGCGTTCTGCTGGGCTGATTCCCGGATCGCCTTGACCAGATCGCTCTCGTTTTCGCCGAGGCTGAATTCTGTGCCGACACCGAGCAATGTGGCAAGCGCCACTCCCTTGATCATCTGCCAAGTGTGGAAATCGACTTTGTCTTCCAGCCCTGCGTAGCCGGCGGTGTCGCTCGCGGGCAGATTGTCGATTTCGGCCGACGAGCCGTCGGGCAGCAGAATGCGCTGCCAGACCAGCAGCGCTCGCTTTTGCCCGAACGCGACGACGCTGTCGTAGACGCCGATAAGACGTGAGCCCTGCGGAATCAGCAATATGTTGCCCGTGACCGTGTCGTGCACATTTTCGGTGACTTGCGCGACCACAAGGCCCGGCAAATCGGAATTGATGCCGGTGATCAGGCTGGCGGCAATCACGCTGCCAGCCATCAGTTGATATGGCGAGATCGGCGTCTGAAGCGCATGCGGATTGTAGATCCCGCCAGTGCTCCGCTGGCTGAGAAAATCAAGCTTTCGCTGCTGATTGTTCTGGTCGCCTTCCGCCGCCGCCACCGAGGCTGACGCGCGTCCTGCTTCGGATTGGGGAAGCGCCTCAAATGGATGCTGAGCAGTTTGCACGCTCTCTCCGACATCTGTCTGTTGAGCTCGATTTTCGACGCGGAAAAGCACCCGCGATTCACGCGCTTCGATCGCCTGCTGCGCTAGACGCTGCTCCTCGGCCGAGATGTCTTGGCCCGGCACGATGCCGAGCTGGCGCTGCCGCTCGAGGATGGGGCGGCCGAGGTCGCCCGGCAAAGGTAGCCCAAGGACGGGAGGCTTCGGCTTCATGCCGGAATAGTCATGGGGAAGCGTATCGAGTCCCTCGGCGGTTGGTTTGCGCTGAGTGTTGTAGAGATCTTCCGCCTGATCCCTGATGCGAAGGGCCGGCCCCTGGAGGGCGATCATGGTAACGCCGAAGACAGCGCCGGATCCGAGCGCTGCGATCGCGATGATCACACCGCGCCTGAACCGCACCACGCGGCGGGGAGAGGCCCGAAGCTGCAGTTCCTCGGGATCCAGTTTCGGCGGGATGCCAGAGCGGGAATTTTCGATCATGAGCCCTCACCTCGCCGGCTGCCGCGAAAGAGCGAGATCCGCCGTTGCGGTTGCCTGCCGTCAATCCTGCTGATGCGGATCACCTGCTGCCGCTTGGTGCCGAGGCGAAGTTCGGCCGCGGCGAAGAGCCGATCGACGATGTAATAGTTGCCGCGCACGCGATAGTTGACGAGCTCGCTGCTCCCATCTGCGCCGACGATGAAGAGTGGTGGCGCCTCGCCCTGATCTATGCGACGAGGGAACTCAATATAGACCTTGCTGCCGTCGTCGAAGGCTCGCGTCGGTCTCCAGGGCGGTGTGTCGCCACTGATTGAGTAGCGAAAGCGAAGGTTTTCGAGCGCGATATTCGACGCGACCGGTGTAACTGCCTCGGCTTGAGCATTGCGCTGGCGAAGCGCGATGATCTGGTCTTGGCTGTAGGTCCAGGAGATTGCCGCCATTGCGGTCTTCTCGGTGCTTTGAAGCTGCAAATGATAGGTCCGCCGGTCCGTCGTAATGACGACATTGGTGGCAAGACCCGGCGCGAAGGGTTTTACCAGAACATGGGTGCGCTGATTGTCACCGGTGCCGCTTGCGGTATCGCCAATGACCCAGCGCACGGTGTCGCCAGCCGACACGGCGGTTAGTTTCTCGCCCGGCTGCAGAGCGATGTCGGTCACGCGCTCCGGCGCGGCATAGAGTTGATAAAGCGCGCCATCGGTGAAGGGGTAGACTTGCACTGCATTAACATACCCGTACTTGGTGGGTTGCTGGGTCGCGGCTTTGTTGGCATCAGCGACGCGTTCTTCAGGAGGGCGCTTGTCCTCGGCCTTGCCGGGCTCGGGCTGCATTTGGCCAGGCAGCGGCAGTGGTTTTGGCACCTCGACAATTCTAATCGGCCTCTCCGGCGCTTTTTCGATCGCGGCCGGTTTGAAGTCGGCAGCGTCATAGGAAATCTCAGGCGGCGGCACCTTCTTCGATGCACAAGCGGAAACGACCGCTGCCGACACCGATAGGATCAGCACGGCACGAATCGGTGACATTTTACCTTTCATTGGTGGACTCCGTCGGAGAAAGGGGGGCTGGGACGGCGCTGTCGAGCTCGCGTGACCAGTCAATGGCATTGATGAAGACGCCGAGCGGATTCTTGCGCAGCTGATCCGTATTGCTTGGCGAGCGGATCACGATCGTGAGGATCGCAGTCCAGCGCATCGTGCTGGCAAGGCTTCCGCGCTCAAACACCTGCTCGGTCCATTTGACCTGGAATGAACTTTCGGAGGCTCTGACCACGCTGGTGACCTGTACCGAAACACTGCGCGTTCCGATCTGACCGAAGGGGTCGTTCGCCTTGGCGTATTCGTTGAGGAAGAGCGCTGCGCGATCGCTAGCAAAGTCGTACGCTGCCAACCAGTTCTGCCGTACCAAAACCGGATCGGTGGAAACGGAACGGACATTCTGGATGAAGCGGCCGAGATGCCAGGCGATCTGAGCATCCGAGGGCTCATAATTCCGGATCGCCGGCGCGACGGCGTGCGTCTCGCCGAAGCCATCGACCTCGACGACATAAGGCACGACACGGCTTTGCATCGACTGCCATACGAGTCCGCCGGAAAGCCCGGTCGCCAAGGCCAGGCAGCCAAGGGCCATGATCCGCCAGTTCCTGGCCTGCAGTCGAGATGAGCCGATGCGCTCGTCCCACAGCTGGGCGGCTTTTTGATACGGCGTGACCGGTTCGGGTGTTTTGCCGTAACGGTGCACGGGTCGCTTGAAGAGCATCTAGTCATCCTTGTCGTTGAGAGAGGGGTTGGCGCTGCCTCCCGGCCGGTCTCCGTCTCGGACAGCTTGCATGGCAGCGTGGCGATTTGCCCGGGCGGTCTGTTCAGAACGTAGGCGCCTTGCCCACGTCGGCGCCGAAACAGTGGCCGAACCGGCAGAGCGTTCGGTCATTGACGCTGTCGGCGCGCCGCCGGTCGCGGTCCACGCGGCATCGCGCCCGGCATCGGCGTTGCGCCCAACACTTGCAGTGGCGGATCGCGCTATGCGTATAGCGGCGCCGCCAGCTGCACTGGTTACACCATGCATTCCAGCAGCCACACCGGAGAGGCCAGCGTCGGGCGAGGTTGCGCGCCCGATCTGCCATGACGTGGAAGCAGCCGATCCCATTGTTGTGCCGGCTCGGATGGCGGCGAGACCGCCGCTGGTTGCCATACGCGCGCCAGCAAATGCTGTGCCTCCAGCAACGAGTGATACACCCGCTGCCGCCGCGGTCGTGCCGAGGGCGGCGCCCGCCCCAAGCTGCGGTGCGCCTGAGACAAGACCCGACGCGATCCCCGGCCCAAAAATGCCAAGGCCAAGCAGTGCCAGTGCGCCCAGTACCTGGGACATGGCACCGGCAAGATCCGGCTCCTTGCCTTGCAATGCGGAAGCGAACTCCCCGAAGAGCGTGGAGCCGATACCGACAATGACGGCGAGCACCATCACCTTGATGCCTGACGAGATAACATGGCCGAGCACGCGTTCGGCCAGGAACGCTGAACGGTTCCAAAGTGCGAATGGAACCAAAACAAAACCTGCCAGCGTGGTGAGCTTGAACTCTAGGATGGTGATGAAAAGCTGGATGGAAAGGATGAAGAAGGCGATGATGACCAGGAACCAGGCCATCAGCAGCACGAAGATGGTCAGTGCGTTGCCGAAGATTTCCGGGAAGCCCAGGAGCTGACTGGCTTGGTCAAGCATTGGCCAAGCACCTTCGAAACCGGTCGCGGCAATGCGGCCCGGGCGCAAGAGATTGTCTGCCGACAGATTGCCGGCCGACGCCTTAATCCCGAGACCGGCAAAAGAACGATAAACGATATCGGCGAGGTTCTTGAAATTGTTCAGAATGAAGGCGAAGACGCCAACATAGAGCACCTTGCGGACAAGCCGGCCGAGAACGCTGGTTTCGTCGCCGAGCGCCCACGCCAGGCCGGCAAGTGTGATGTCAATGCCGATCAGAATGGTAGTGAGGAAGGCGAGGTCGCCCGATAGCAGACCGAACCCGCTGTCGATGTAGCGGATGAAGGTCTCCATGAAGCGATCGATGACGCCAAGGTCGTTCATGCCGCTGCCTTTCTCGTCGTGATGAACTCGTGATTAATTGCCGGGATAAGCCGAGCCGGTACCCAAGAATCGCTTCGTCATCTCGCGGGCGGCTTCGTCTGACTGGGCCTTGCGGGCGGCATCCTCGGCCTCAGCTCGAAACTGCGTTGCGAGCAGCGTCTGGATCTGCATCTGCTGTTTTGTCGAAAGCGCCATCAGCTGGTTGGTGGCCTGGCTTGCCTGAAGCGCACCGGCCGCCCCTTGGCTGCGGTTGACGAGATCGGCGAGCAGATCGCCGTCGGCGCGGACGTTCTCGACGATTTGCGACTGGACACCCATGGTCTGGCGGAACGCCTGCATGGCGGTTTGCCAACGCTCCCGCGCAGCACTCGCCACATCGCTGACTTTGATCGTGGCGTCGTAGCTTTCCGGATATTGGCTGCGCCACTGGTCTTGAAGCTTGCCCAGATCAAAGCTGAGGCCACTCGCCTGGTCCATCAAGCCGTCGATGCGATGGAGCGAACCGGTGAGTTGGCCAACGGAAGAGAAATCCAGACGCTGAAGATTGCGCGCCATGTTCTGCAGCATGGTCGCCTGATTCTGCAGCGACTGGATCTGGTTGTTGATCTGCTCCAATGCGCGCGCGGCCGTCAGCACGTTCTGCGCATAATTGGACGGATCGAACACGATAAGGGCGTAGGCGGGCTGCACATAGTCGGCCATAGGCTTGGCGATCAGGGAAACGGTGATCAGGCCGGAGAGAAGGCGTCGCCGCATCATGAGAATTGCTCCTTGTCTGGTTGAGGGAATTGCTTGAGAAGTTCGCCGGCCCAATCGAGGCCGCGCGCGATCAGGAACTGCGAGGCAAAGCTGCCTTGCCCGTCTTCGGACATGATCCTGTCGATCAGAGTCTGCGTGGCCGGATCGGAAGCACCGCAAAGCGCAAGAGCGATGGGGCCAAGCTCGAGCTCGAACAGACGGTTGCCGCGGCGCGATTGCAGATAATACTGACGCTTCGGCGTGGCGCGGGCGATCAATTCGATCTGCCGCTCGCTTAAACCGAAGCGCTCGTAGGCTGTGCGCGCCTGGGGTTCCACGGCACGATCATTGGGAAGGAAAATGCGCTGCGGGCAGCTTTCGATGATTGCCGGCGCTATGCCAGAGCCCGCGATATCAGCCAGCGACTGCGTAGCGAAGACAACCGACACGTTCTTCTTTCGCAGCACCTTCAGCCATTCGCGGATGCGGGCGGCGAACAGCGGATTGTCGAGATAGACCCACGCCTCGTCGAGCATGATCAGCGTGGGCCGTCCGTCGAACCGTTCCTCAAGTCGCTGGAACAGATAGGTAAGCACTGGCAGCAAAGCGCCTTGGCTGTGCATTAACTCCTCGGTCTCGAAACACTGCACATCCGACAAGGCCAGCCCATCATGATCGGCATCGAGCAGGCGGCCGAAGGGACCATCGAGCGTGTAGGGCATCAATGCGGTCTTCAGCGCATTGGATTGAAGCAGGACCGAAAGACCGGTCAGTGTGCGTTCCTGCGCCGGCGCGGTGGCAAGGCTGGCCAGCGCTGACCAAATAGCCTCCTTCACCTCCGGCGTGACGGTGACGTTCTCGTGGGCAACAAGGCTGGCGATCCATTCGGCCGCCCAGCTTCGGCTAGCCTGGTCGTTGATGCTGCGCAGTGGCTGAAAGGCAAGGGAACCGTCCGCTCCTAGCGCGTGGTGTTCTCCACCCATGGCAAGTGTTGCAGCACGGGCCGAATTGCCTTTGTCGAAGACATAAACCTGGGCGCCGGCGTAGCGCCTGAACTGCAGAGCAATCAGAGCAAGCAGAACCGACTTGCCGGCGCCGGTCGGACCAACAACCAGCATGTGGCCGACATCTTCGACGTGGGTGGAAAGCCGAAACGGTGTCGACCCACTGGTCTCGGCAACGAAAAGCGGTGGCGCTTCGGTTTGGGTGACTTTCGCGAGATGCTCGTTTGTCGCAGGACCGGCCCAAACCGACGACAGCGGCATGAGATGGGCAAGATTCAATGTATGAACGAGCGGTTGGCGAACGTTAGCGTAGACATGGCCAGGCAATGAGCCGAGCCAAGCCTCGACCGCATTGACGCCTTCTCGGATCGTGGTGAAGCCGAGCCCATTGATGATGCGCTCGACCGCGCGAAGCTTCTCTGCAGCGGCTTGGCGATCCTCGCCCCACACCGTCACGGTGGTGGTGAGATAGCCGAAACTCACATGATCACCGCCCAATGCCTGAAGGGCTTCGTCGGCATCGAGCGCCTTGTTGTCGGCATCGCTATCGACAAGCGGGACCGGCTCGTTGGTAATGACCTCGCGTAGGATTGCCACGATCGACTTGCGCTTGGCAAACCACTGCCGGCGCAATCGCGTCAGCGTCTTCGTGGCTTCCGTTTTCTCGAGCGGAATGAAGCGCGTCATCCAGCGATAGGCGAAATCCTGATGATTGAGGGTATCGAGGATTCCGGGCCGGGTGAGGTTCGGAAAGCCGAGGATGGTCAGTGTGCGAAGATGCTGCTCACCAAGCATCGGCTCCAGGCCACCGGTAAGCGGCGCATCGACCAGGATTGCATCCAGATATATCGGCGTTTCCGGGGCCATGATAGGATGGCGACGAGGCGAAATCGTGCCGTGGAGGTAGGTCAACGTCTGAGCATCATCGAGGACGCGTACTTCGGACATGAAACCCGAGAAGAGATCGAGCACGCGGTTGGTCTCGTCACGGAACCTCGCCAGATCCTGGCGCCAGTCTCTTTCTCCTCGGGAATAATGAGAGTCGACGAGCGTGCTTTCTGCGCGCGCCTGGGCGTCCGGCGGTGGCATAAACACCAAGGTCAGATGATAGCGGCTCTCGTAGTGCGCTACCTTCCCCTCGAAAGCAGCGCGGCGTTCTTCGTCGACCAGCCACGACGCGGCGTCAGGAAAATGCGAGTTCGGATAGCCCAGCGCTTCTGTGCGCTCGGCCTCAAAGAACAATGCCCAGCCAGAGCCAAGGCGTCTGAGAGCATTGTTCGCCCGGGCGCAAATGCCGACGAGTTCAGCCTCCGTCGCACTTTCGAGATCCGGGCCGCGGAACCGCAACGTCCGCTGAAAGCTGCCGTCCTTGTTGAGCACGATGCCGGGCGCAACCAAGGCAGCCCAGGGTAGATGGTCGGCAAGCCGGTCGGCTTTGCTTCGATATTCCGAAAGGTTCAGCATGCAAGCCACCCCTTCAGACGTAGGTGGCGCACAAGCACGCTGGCGAAGTCCGGATCGCGTCTTGCGGCAAACACCGCTAACGAGTGGCCTGCGATCCAAAGCACCAGACCAGCAATCCATTGCTGCAAGCCGAAGCCAATGGCCGCGGCCACTGTACCGTTGAGGATCGCCACCGCGCGCGGAGCCCCGCCGAGCAGGATCGGCTCGGTCAGCGCCCGGTGGACCGGTACTGCGAAGCCCTCGATATGCTGCTCCCCGGCGGCCATCAGACGAGCGCCCCACCACCGAAGGAGAAGAAGGAGAGGAAGAAGCTCGATGCCGCGAAGGCGATCGACAGACCGAAGACGATCTGAATCAGGCGCCGAAAACCACCGGCGGTGTCGCCGAAGGCAAGCGTCAGGCCGGTGGTGATAATGATGATGACCGCAACGATCTTGGCGACCGGTCCCTGGACGGACTCCAGGATCTGCTGCAGCGGCTGCTCCCACGGCATGCCTGAGCCGGCGGCATAAACCGGGGCCGTGATAAGAAACGCGAGCGCTGTGGACGAAAGAAAGCGAAGCTTCTTGCGCATGAGGAAGGCCTTTCAAAGCTGCTGGAGTTGCGAAAGCGTGAGCGGGGCAACGGCGTAATCGCCGCTGCCGTCGAGACCGGTGACCTCGGCGATTGCGTCGATGTGGCGCGACGAGCCGCGTCCCGCTATGAAGACGATCAGATCTATCGCCTCAGCGATGAGCCGGCGGGGAACGGTGACCACGGCTTCCTGGGCGAGTTGCTCAATGCGATAGAGAGCCGAGCGCGCGGAATTGGCGTGTACGGTAGCGATGCCGCCTGGGTGCCCGGTGTTCCATGCCTTCAGCATGTCGAGCGCTTCCGCGCCCCTCACCTCGCCCACGATGATGCGGTCCGGCCTGAGCCTCAGCGTCGAGCGCACGAGATCGGCAAGGGTGACCGAGCCCCGCCTTGTTCTCAGGGCAACGCAGTCCCTGGCCGCGCACTGCAGTTCGCGTGTGTCCTCGATCAGGATCACCCGATCGTCGCATTCGGCGACTTCAGCCAGCAGAGCGTTGGCGAGTGTTGTCTTCCCCGAGGAAGTGCCGCCGGCGATCAGCATGTTGCGCCGCTCGCGGACGGCCTTTTTCAGCGCATCGGCCTGCAGCGGCAGCATGATGCGTTCGGCAACATAGTCGGCCAGGGTGTAGACTTTCGCGGCGGGCTTGCGGATGGCAAAACATGGCGCCAACACCACAGGTGGCAGCAGGCCTTCGAAGCGTTCGCCAGACGGCAATTCGGCACTGACGATCGGGTTGTCGGCGTGCGCCTCGGCGCGCACGTGCGAAGCAACCAGGCGGATGATACGTTCTGCCTCGGACGGGTGCATGTGAACGTCGGTATCGACCCGACCTTCGCCTAACCGGTCGAGTCGCAGCGCGCCGTCGGGATTGACCATCACCTCGATGACGGACGGATCGGCCAGGGCTTCGGTGATTGCCGGACCCATGGCGGTGCGCAGCATGACACGCCGCCGGTGGTCGGCCTCGGGATGAGAGCTCATCCTTCCCCTCCCCCACCATTGTCTTTGCTAAGCGACTTTTTGCCGGAAGCGATCTGGCGGCCGACCTTCTCAACGAATTTCTCGAAACGCTCTTGGGCAATAGCCTGCGTTGATCGATCCGGGACCGGCGTGTGGGCGTGAAGGGTGATCGAAAAGCGGATGAAGAGCGCCAGGCTCTCCAGGATCACCTCGGAATCGCGCCTGACGTGGGCAAGATCGCGGGAGAGCCGGTCAAGCCTTACGCCGTAGCGCCGATCGAACTCGCTCTCGCCACGCCGCTCGATGAACGCCTCGATCGCCTTCGCCACGATCGCTGATTTGGTCGTTGACGGATCGCGACTGAGGTTGTCCAGTTTCTCGCTGAGCTCCGGCTCAAGCAGAAACTGATGGCGAATGCGGTGCGGCTTCATGCGGCTCGTTCCGACGGCCCGGCGTTGCGCCGGCGACGGGAGAAGCATCGGCCAGACGCTCAAAATTGCTTATGGCCGTTATCTACGCTGAGGTGCGCTCTGCAACTCAGCGGACTTCAGAAGCCGGGAATGACATCGTCGCCCCTGCCCTCGTTGATACCGTAGGCGCGGGCCGCAGTGGAAATCCGATCCATGACACGCTTGTCCGCGAGCGCTTCGCTGTCATCGTCTGCGGGCTTGTACAGATCGGCCTGATCGGGCTCTTGAGAGACAACAACGTCTTCTTCGGGCAGGCTTGGATGGCGTTGCTGCTGAACGCCTCCCTCGTCTTCAACTGGCGCGTCGGCGCTTTCCTCGTCCGCAGCAAGTCGGCTATCGACGCTGCACACTTGTCCAGTCCAGCCGTCCGGGCGTGATGCAGGGCAGTCCGCATAGGGTCCGTCGTGCAGCACCGGCGCAGGCAGCACCCGATCTGTGAAATTCTGATCCTGATAATAGCGCAGCTTCTTGGCGCGGATCGGCGGCAACCCAGAAACCAGGACCAATTCGTCTGACGGCGGCAATTGCATCACCTCGCCTGGCGTCAGGAGCGGGCGCGCGGTTTCCTGGCGGCTCACCATGACATGTGAAAGCCAGGGCGCAAGCCGATGGCCCGCATAGTTGCGCATCGACCTAAGTTCGGTTGCGGTGCCGAGGGCATCCGAGATGCGCTTGGCCGTGCGTTCGTCATTGGAGGAAAAGGCAATTCGCACGTGGCAATTGTCGAGAATAGCATTGTTCTCGCCATAGGCCTTTGAAACCTGGTTCAAAGATTGTGCGATCAGATAGGAGCGAATGCCATAACCTGCCATGAAGGCGAGCGCCGTTTCGAAGAAGTCGAGGCGACCGAGCGCCGGAAACTCGTCCAGCATCATGAGCAGCTGATGCTTACGGCTCTTCTTCGGGTCCCCCTCCAGACGCTCCGTCAACCGCCTGCCGATCTGGTTCAAGATCAGTCGCACCAAAGGCTTGGTGCGCGAGATATCCGAAGGCGGCACGACCAGATAGAGCGACAGCGGTCGCTCTCCATCCACTAGGTCAGCGATGCGCCAGTCGCAGGACGAAGTGGCCGCCGCGACCGTTGGATCACGATAAAGCCCGAGAAAGGACATGGCGGTCGAGAGGACGCCTGAGCGCTCGTTTTCCGACTTGTTCAGGAGTTCGCGGGCCGCCGAGGCCACTACGGGATGGACCTGAGGGTTATGCCCCGTCCCGAGATGGTTTGTCGTCATCATCCGCCGTAGCGTTGCGGCAAACGAGCGTTGCGGGTCCGACAGGAAGGTGGCGACGCGGGCAAGCGTCTTGTCCTCTTCAGCGTAGAGCACGTGCAAAATGGCGCCAACTAGAAGTGAATGGCTGGTCTTCTCCCAGTGGTTCCGTCGCTCCAGCGCGCCCTCGGGATCGACGAGGATGTCGGCGATGTTTTGAACGTCCCGGATCTCATCTGGGCCTTTGCGCACCTCCAGCAGCGGGTTGTAGCGTGCCGATCTCGGGTCGGTCGGATTGAACAGAAGGCAGTACGAGAATTTCGACCGCCAGCCGGAGGTCAACTGCCAATTTTCGCCTTTTATATCATGAATGATGGCAGACCCGGTCCAGGAAAGTAGCGTTGGAACAACCAGCCCCACGCCCTTGCCCGAACGCGTCGGCGCAAATGCCATGACGTGCTCCGGGCCGTCATGGCGCAGATAGCGATCGTTCAGCCTACCGAGGAAAACGCCCGCCGGCCGTAACAACCCTGCCGTCTCGACCTCATGAGTCGTGGCCCACCGTGAAGACCCATAGGTCGTAACCGACCCGCGCTGTCGCGCGCGCAAAAGCGAGCCTGCGATTGCGGCGGCACAGCCCAGGAATCCGCTGGCGCCTGCAAGCGTACCGGCTTTGTCGAAGACCTCCGGCGCATAAGCATCGAAGTGGAACCACCATTCAAACAGCTTCCACGGCTTGTAGATTGGCCAGCCGGCGAAGAGAAACCATGGTGCGCCGAGAGGCGTCTGGTAGGTCAGCATTTGAGCGCACCATTGGGTTGCCGTCCATACGCCGATAATGACAATTGCGCACACAACGGCGATCTGCCCGATCAGTAGCTTCGTAGGTGTCATCGGCTTGACCCGCTGAACAACGCGACCTAGCATCGCGCGGCGCAGCCGGGACAGGAATGTTCCTCACATACGATTTGGGAGCAATGAACGACTTCCTACGTATGCAGGTCGGTCAGCACGCGTGTTGCGCCTTCACGCGACACCATCCTCTCCATTCACCCTGAGGCCCGGCGCCGACGACAGTTGCGTGATCGCTCCTCCGCAAAGTTATCTTCTGCGTTCAGGGAGCCAGGGGCGCCTGGGCTGGCTGATGAACACCGTCCGCTCGCGCATGTGGGGTCGAATTGATTTGTGCCCAAGTGGAGGCAGGCTCATTTAACAGTTGCCGCAGTTCCCCTGGCTCGAACGCCATCATCGGTGGGGAAGCGGGTTCATCCTCCAACAGTTGCCGCAGTTCCTCTGGCTCGAACGCCATCATCGATGGGGAAGCGGGTTCATCCTCCAACAGCTGCCGCAGTTCCCCTGGCTCGAACGCCATCATTGGTGGGGAGGCAGGCTCGTCCTCCAACAGTTGCCGCAGTTCCCCTGGCTCGAACGCCATCATTGGTGGGGAGGCAGGCTCGTCTTCCAACAGTTGCCGCAGTTCCCCTGGCTCGAATGCCATCATCGGTGGGGAGGCGGGTTCATCCTCCAGCAGCTGCCGCGGCTCTTCCTCGTGCGGCAAGCGCCTCCTTAGCCTGTCTTGCAGCGCCTGCCGATCGGCAACGAGGTTGTCGAGGGGCAGCGGCTCGTGGTCTGGCCGCTGCCCTTTCACCAATCGTTCAACCAGCGCCCACGTGCCCTCCAGGACAAATACGCCGCAATCATAATGGTTCGTCTGTCTGGCCATGGGGGCTGGCGCCAAGGTAGCATTCAGCAGTCCTGCGAGCTGTTTTGCAGGCACGTCGTTATATCCCTCTCGCTGGAGGGAGTCGTAGTGATAGGCGAACCGCCTTTCGGGGTCGCGGCGATCAACGAGCAGCAGCGACCAATGGGTGCCGGGGCTAGTAGCCGTGCCATTATTCACTGGCAAGAACAGGAAGTCGGCTGTGGCGTTGTTTTGATTATAGATGGACTGCAATATGCCTCGAGCGTCTTGCGGCGACGTGTGTCGCAGTAGATGGGATACGGAAGGATCCACCAGCCGAGTCCGGGCAGCGAGCGCCGGATTGATCCCCTGCAGTTGCCCCTCCAGCAAATTGTAATCTCTCTGGATATGGGCGTCGCTCAGCCATTCGGCGGCGCCGAGCACCCGCCCCGTTGCAACGTTGGACGGGGCTGTCGGATCGAGCGCCCCGATCTGAGCCCCAGAGGAACTGGTCGTCAGTGTGGTCACATCAACCAGTGGAAGGCCGCGGTAGGTGCCTGGCAGCTTAGCGGTTGCTGGCGAGGCGGGTTGGGGAGCTCTTGCCGGTGCCGCTGGCCCAGCTTCAGCAGCGGCCCCAACGCGCCTGGTGACTGCGTCTGCCGGATGAGCACCAAGGACAGTTTCGCGCCCGAGCACAATGCGCGGCAGGATATCCCGGAGGTGAGCCAATGCAGAACCGATCCTTAGCCTATTACCATAGGAGACAGCCTTGAAGCTCTCAACATCTTTATCCAGCGATTTGTCGTGAATCCGAGCCGCAATCCCAGGCTTGTTATTTTGACGCAGGTACTGGCTAAAATGTCTAAGAAAAGTTGTATAGCCGCCCACGGTATCTGGATTTCGTCCGGTCGCAGGCGCTGCCAGGTACTCCTTGGTCGAAGCGGCTCTGTAATCTCTAATGAGCTCGGCATCGTCAGGATAGGGGATCACGACAGGGCGACCCATAATCGGGGCTCCGCCTGTCGACTTCTTGAGGTAACGCAGTGCGCCAGCCACGGTGGAGGAACCACCCGTACTCTCGTACTCCTTGAGATCCTGATCCAGCGACGAATGGTAAAGCCGAGCAGCAAACCCTGGCTTGTTGTTTTGAAGGAGCCACCGACTAAAGCCGAAAAGAGAATTTACATTGTAAGTGACCGTGTTCGCGCTGGCCTTACCCGCGTGGAATGCTGCCCTCAGCCCTTCGACAGCGGTCGCATCGTTGGAATAGACAGGACGCTTGTCGGAACCGTTGGGGACTACAATTGGACGATCCGGCTGCACTGTCGAGGGCATCGACCCACCACCTCCGGGATGCGGTGCTGGGGTGGATTCGTGCTCATCCCTCTGCCTGACGAGCTGCGCCTCACATTCCGGTGTAGCCACCTTATGAGGATCCTGCATCGGTTCGATCCCCTCCATCTCCTGCTGCAACCAAGCCAAAGCTTGGCGAGCGGCGGCTTCATCAACCGCGGAGGATGTCTCCACACCTCTGGCGGACGCCGGCAGAGCCTGCTCCGCCCGCCGTCGAAAGAGCTCTGGCGAGGCGGATTTCTCCGCCCACAATCTGGGCTGCGTAGCGATTCCCCGTCCAGATTTATGTGGCACCGCCTCGCTTGGCAGCGGGCTGCTCCTGTCCCGTGCAGCTACCAGCCCCTCCGGGGCGACCTGGTCGCCGTGGCGCCAGTTCAAGTGAGGGACGGCCTCTCCAAAGTCGGGTGCTTGGTGTTGGTGCGCGGTTGGGGCGAGAGACAATGGTAGATCGGTGCCTTCCTTATAACCTACCGGCAGGAGCTCCTCTGGCCAATCGAATCCCTGCTGTGGTGCGGTATGCTGAGCAGCGTCGCCACGGGGACGAGCCTCCATGCTGACCGCGTTTTCCAGATGACTCCCGAGTATAACGCGCGGCGGGTGCTTGCGGAGATAAACCAGTGCAGATTCGATCGGAGCTCCACGATTAGAGGAGGCGGCCTTGTAGCTCTCAACATCTTTATCCAGCGATTCATCGTAAATCCGGCCCGCAATCCCGAGCTTGTCATTTTGACGTAGGTAATGACTGAAATGGTTAAGAGCAGTTGCGTAGCCGCTCGCGGATCTGAAATGTCTAGTGAGCGCGGCGTCGTCAGGATGGGGGTTCAGGACAGCGCGACCCACAATCGGGGCGGCTCCGCCTATCGACTTCATCAGTTGACGCAGTGCGCCAGCCACGGTGGAGGAACCACCCCTACTCTCGTACTCCTCGAGATCCTGGCTCAGCGACGGATGGTAAAGCCGAGCAGCAAACCCTGGCTTTTTATTTTGAAAGAGCCAACGACTAAAGCCGAAAAGAGAATTTGCGCTGCGAGTGACCGTGTCCGGCCTGGCTTTACCCGCAAGGAGTGCAGACTTCAGCCCTTCGATGGCGGTGGCATCGTTGGAATAAACAGGACGCTTGTCGGCACCGTCGGGGGCCACAATTGGACGATCCGGCTGCACTGTCGAGGGCATCGACCCATCGAGATGCGGCGCTGGGGTGTTTTCGTGCTCATCCCCCTGCATCGCGAGCTGCGCCTCCCGTTCCGATGTACCCACCTGATGGGCAGGGAGTTGCATCATCACGCGAGCGCCTGAGTCACCAACCTGACATGGTTGCCGCTCAGTGACAGCATGCTGCAGATTGCTTTGGATCCTCTGCCTCTTCGTTGGTCTCAACTCACCTTTGCCATGCGAGCCATTGACGAGGACATCCTCGCCTGGTGCACTCATCAACTCATCCGCCGCCTGCAATTCGCCCAAGTGCTGCTCAAAACCGGCTTGGCCGGCCTGTCCGCTTGCTCGTGCGGTACGGCGTGCTGCACCTGCAGCCAAGCTGCTACGATGAATGTCCAGTTTGTACGGGTGCACGCTATCCTCACTTCCACAGATCACATGAGCAACCTACTCAGGCAAGCTTTCGAAAGGCTGACGAGGTCCGCCGCCGCGGAAGGCGAAGGCTGGTTTTCTGCTCAGCGGTTGACGGCCTAGCGTGTTGCGGCCGCGCCGGGTATCACGCCAATCAATCTGAATAGTCGATGCGTCAAACGGACCAGGATAGGATTTTCGTAGCGGGGCTGCTCTACTCACTCTTGTCCTGAGGGCAGAATTCAACCATATCGCCGAAGCGGGCCTTCCAGTTGTAGATCGAGGCGTCGCTGACCCCGTGCTTGCGGCACAGATCGGCAACCGATACCCCGGCCTCATGTTCCTTCAAAATTCCGATGATCTGCTCTTCAGAGAAGCTGCGTTTCATGTCCTGGTCCTCTCGATGGGCCCGAACGAACTTCAAACCGGATTAGATCAGAGGGGCAAGGTCATGGCAGCTCCAGACCGACGGGCTGCCACCCACAGCGGCGATGACCGACGAGGGTCTTCTATTGCCAAGGCAATCGTCCGTTCGGGGACCTATGTGTTCCAATGCTCGTCGAGCGGATCGGGTGGGCCGCACCGCCGTAGCGTTACGGCGAGCGGAAGCGGCGTTGGGTGCGGCTTTTCCCCTGAACGCTTCACACCAGGCTGATAGGGGATCTTGCAATCGCACACACGCGGTCTGCAGGCGTGCCTATCAAGCAGTTTGCTCAGACCAACGTCGCGGCGAGCCGATCCTCAATACGCAGCGCAAGTCCTAGACTCCACGATCGTCCTTCGGTGCAGATTTGCTCGCGCCTCGCCCTGATTACAGCCGATAAGGCGAGCTAACAATTGCAAGAGCCACAAGCTATTCCAGCTCGATCGGTTTGGTGTTCCAGTCGGGCGGGGTCTGACCGAGAATGTTGCGAACGAAGAAGTCTAGGAGTTTGCGCTCGGTGTAGGTGCCTAGAGTATGGTGATTGGCACCAGGAACGTAGACCATGTCAAAATCTTTTCCTGCCTTGATGAGTCGATCGGCAAGCTGGAACGAGCAAAACGGATCGACATTATCATCCATTTCGCCGACCGCGATCATCAGCTTGCCCTGCAGCCTGTGAGCATTGTCAACGGCGGAGGATTGCGAATATTCAATGCCGACCGGCCACCCCATCCACAGTTCGTTCCACCAGGTCTTGTCTATCCTGTTGTCGAAGCAGCCGTTTTTGGCGACGGCGACCTTGTAGAAATCGGGGTGAAAGAGCAGCGCGCTGACTGCACTCTGGCCGCCGGCGGATGCGCCAAAAATGCCGACGTTGGATATGTCGTACCATGGATATTGCGCGGCCGCCGCCTTGTGCCACAGAATGCGATCGGGAAATCCTGCGTCCTTCAGATTCTTCCAAGCAACATCATGGAAGGCGCGGGAGCGGTTGTTGGTGCCCATGCCGTCGATCTGAGCAACGACGAAGCCCAGCTGCGTGAGCGGCTCTGTCCACCGCGAGAAGGATTTTGGGACGAAGGAGCCGTGGGGTCCAGCATAGATATTCTCCACAACCGGGTATTTCTTCGTCGGGTCGAAGTTGGCTGGCAGGTGGAGCACGCCCCAGATGTCAGTTTTGCCGTCGCGCCCCTTGGAATGGAAACTGAGCGGCGGCTGCCAGCCTGCGGCGACGAGCTCGGAAATGTCGGCCGTCTCGATCTGCTGGAGCTTGGCATTGTCGCTGGCGCGGTAGAGTGCCATGCGCGGGGGCAGATCGATGCGTGACCAGAGATCGACATAATAGCGCCTGTCAGGCGAGAACTCGATATGGTGGTTGGCCGGTTCGGGCGTCAGTGCAGTCAGTCCCTTGCCGTCAAAGCCGATGCGGTAAGCATGGACCCAATAGGGGTCCTCCTGCGAGTTCATCCCGCTCGCCTCGAACCAGATCTGACGCTTGACCGGATCGACATGGTTGACCCTCCGGACGACCCACTCACCTCGGGTGATCTGGTTTTCGAGCGCGCCTGTCCGGCCGTTGAAAAGATACAAATGCTCATACCCGTCGCGCTCTGATGCCCAGATGATCTCCTTCCCGTCATCGACATCGTAACGGAAGATTTTTCCGGCATCCTCCTGGCCATGCCCCAGCGGCAAATAATCAACGAATGTCTCGCTGGTCTCATCGATCAGGGAGCGCCCGCGGCCCGAGGCGGCGTCTACCTCGACCAGGCGATAGAGCTGATGCCCGCGCTGGTTATATTCGAAAGTGAAGCCGCGGCTGTCCGCCCACCACCGGATAGGGGAAAGTTCGAAGACGTTCGAGAAGAGGGCACCGTCAATCACGATCTGGCGCCGGCCGGCAATGTCGAACAGGACTGGCTGGGGCAGCGGAAGGACATCGCCCGGCCTGGGATAGAATTTTGTTGAATATCCCCGCTCCAACTGGTCCGTCGAAGAATTGAGGTAGCGGACCTCTCGCCTATAGCCGGGGCGAACAAGGTAAGCGGCGAGGTGGCGCGAGTCCGGCGACCAGCTCAGCGTCGAAAAGACGTAGCAATTGCCTTCGGCTCCGTCCCGGCTCAGAGGAACATCCTGCAATCCGTCCTCGCTGCGCAGGAAAACGTTGCAGTTCTTGATATAGGCGATCCATTTGCCGTCGGGCGACGCGTTGCTCTTGTCGGGGTTGTTCTCCGCTGGCGGCGTGTAGCGGTGGCTGAGCTCCCTACGGTCCCCTTTCCTTGCATCGAATGTGGTGCTGGTACAGTCATAGCTTGCAAGGTCGCAGCTCCACCGGGTGTCTTCAATCTGGAAGTCGAGCCTGCGACCATCCTCACTCAGTTCGAAACGGTCGAACGGAAGATTGCCGGCTTGATAGCTCTCATGGCTCACCTTGTTTAGCGCTGCCGCCAGACGCGCCTGATCGAAAGCGGGCCGCTTGAAACCCGTGGCAGCATCGACCTGCATGAACTGCTGCTCGCCGTGGCTAGTCCGGCGGTAGACGAAGGCTTCACCCCCGGTCAGCCAGAAAGGCATTTTGGGGACATTGACAGTGAGCCCGCCATATCGATCGTTGATCGTAAGTGCGCGCTTGAAATCGGCCGGCGCTAGCGTCGGGTGTAAACTTTTCGAACCCTTGGCCAGCGTCTGAGTTGCCGATCGCCATGCCGCGCGCGTCAAAGCGCCGATCCTGGACATACCTGTTCACTTCTTTCGGTTTTCGGGAATTTTGAAGTTGGGATCTCGTCGCTGGTCTGCAGCAGCGCCGAGCGTCGCCTTGGAGGAGAGCCAGCACGCGGGTGCAGCCAGGCACGCGCAACAGGGGCGCTCCTTGGACATCCAGGCACTGGTTCGGGTGCCGATTGAAGAGTTGGCGTCCGCCGCCGAAACAACCAGGAAAGAGCGTCCATGCAGCCCTGACGCGACTATTTCCCCGCGAGTATGGCCGCTTGCTTTTCTGCATCATCTGAAAGGTCCTGCTCTAGTCGGACCGGATGTCACCCCGGCAGAAATCATTGTGCTATTTCGACAATCTCCGAGCGATTGCCGCCGGCCCATGACGAGGTTTACCGATAGGGCGCAATATGCGTGCCAAAGGAAAAGCGGTTTAAATACACGGCAATCCGCCTATGTCGCATCCCCAACATCGTCGCACACCGGACAATGCCGGACGAAATTGTCCCGGGGCGTCAAATTGGTTTGATGGTGACCCAAGGAGTTCTGGCTTTATCTGAGGCGTTCGGCCTTTTTCGAAAGCCGGACTCTTCGCGCGTTTCCACGGCCCGAAGCGCCTGATCAAAGCTGACGGCATTCCCGGGTCTTGGCCTTGCCACAGCAGCACCTGCTGCATCAATTCCGACGGACGCTGTAGAACACCTGCAACACACGGCCCGCAGCAATTTCTCCGGCGCAACGCTGGGGCGACCGCCTTTGGCACTGCAGGCGTACATGCCGGAAAGGATGCCGTCTAGCCGCACCAGCGCTCCATTGATCATCAGCCGGTGCGGGTCCAGGATGACCGGCTGGAACGAAATCTTCCAACCGCTTCATCGTGAACAGCTGCTCCATGAACACATCGCTCCCGTTAATCGAGCCGTCTCGCCAGGGGGATCAATAGTCTCTCTTTGGCGTAGGTATTTCAGCAGCCTGCTGTTAGCGTGCGGACGACGCCGACATCAACCGGCGGACAAATGCGACGAGGGCAACAAGCGCACTGACGCAACGCCGCCAGATCAGCCGAGCCGGTGCAGAAGCAGGCGACGGCCAACTGGCGGATGACGATCTCGAAATGCGCGACAACGGCCTCGGTGGACACTGTCGCCGCGCCCAGCACGCTGGCCGCCTGCCCGGCGATGTCCGCGCCAAGGCGGATGGCCTTGGCCACGTCGACGCCATCGCGGATCCCGCCCGACGCGATCAGCTTCACCGTTGGCAGCGCCCGACGCACCGCCTGCACGCTGGTCAGGGTGGGAATCCCCCAATCGGCGAATGACATCGCCACTGCACGGTCGGCGGCATTGCGGGCGCGCTCGCCCTCCACTGCGGCCCAACTGGTGCCGCCGGCGCCGGCGACATCGATTACCGCCACGCCCGCCTCGACGAGCGCACAGGCCATCGAGGCGGAAAGGCCCGCCCCCACTTCCTTGGCCACGATCGGCACGCCCACGATGCGCGCGACGCCAGCGATCAGCGCCAGGACGCCGCGCCAGTCGCGGTCGCCCTCCGGCTGTACCGCTTCCTGCAGCGGATTGAGATGGACGATGAGCCCATCGGCCTCCAGCGCGTCCACCGCGCGACGCGCCAGGTCCAGGCCGTCGGCCTCCCGCAGTTGCGCGGCGCCGATGTTGGCCAGCAAGGGAATGTCTGGCGCCAGGCGGCGCAGCGCGCGCGTTAGCCCCTGGGAGTTGCGGGATTGCAGGCTCACACGCTGCGAACCGCACATGGCGATCTCCAAGGCTTGCGCTGCCTCGCTCAAATGCCGGTTGATGGCCTCGGCCCGTGGCATGCCGCCGGCCATAGAGCTGATCAGCAGCGGCGCGCGCATAGCCTTGCCCAGCAGCGAGGCGCGCAGGTCGATCTGCGTCAGGTCCAACTCGGGCAGTGCGCAGTGTTCGAAATGGATGTACTCCCAGCCAGCGGCCACCGTGGCGGGCGCCCTTCGCCGATCCAGCACGATGTCCAGATGTTCGTCCTTTCGCCGGCTCAGGGCGGTGTCGCTCATGCTCGCTCCATCCGTAGCAGCGGGCGACGGCGTTGCGTCGGATCGAACCGACGGCAGCGCGCCCAGCCGCCGCCTCCGGCGCGTCCAGGCCGACGCACGCTGGCCTCCCCCTGCAGCGTCGCTGCGGTAGCGGCTGGTCGAAGTCTGGTAGTACTGCGCGGATCGCCGCCATCGCCTCGATCAACGGTCCCCACGGCGCGGGAAAGCATTCTTCCGCCATCACCCGGTGCAGCATGCGCGTATGGGCGGCCAACTCGTCGTTGAGGAACTCAACCACAGGCATAGCCGGATAGCGCTGCAGAAGCAGGATCGCCGCGTTATCGCCGGCCGACCTGTCCTTGTCGCGTCCATGCAGATCGTTCTGCAGGCGCCCTATCACTGAGATGAGCCGCAGGACCTGGCGAAACGCTGGACGCGCGCGCAAGGTCGCCATGTCCAGCCCCCACAGCAGCGACAGGCAACAGAACACGTTCCCGTAAGCGATCGAATCGATGCCGTTGTGCAGGTACTCGGCGTAAGACCAGCGTCGCGCCCCTGCCGCCTGCGCGTGTCCGGCGCGCAGCGCCGCGCAGTAGCACCGGGTATAGTCGAGAAGCCGAGCATCGTCGTGACGATCGTAAGCGAGCGCAGCCAGCGAAGCGCGCAGCTGAGCGCAGCCCTCGAATCCGGAGAGCACGCACAGTACGCCGTGCCCCAGCGCCTGCTCCACGGCGGCGAGCTGCTCCGGCGCGATCAGGCCAACGTCGTTGCAATCGTCTAGCCAGAACAGCAGCGCCAGTTCGCGATAGAACGCCACGATCAGCGTTTCGTCCTGCGTATCGCGGCCGGTGCGGGCGCTGGTGTCGCGCAGGCTCGGGTGAATGCGTTGCAGGATATACTGGCCGCCCCTTACCGCTTCCTCAGCATGCTCATCCTCGAAACCGGTCAGGGTACGCCCCCACTCAAGCACCTGCTGCAGCGCGCGTTCGGTCTGGATCATGGCGCCGCCCCTGCTCCCTCGGCTACGACGCGCCGCCCCCAACGAAGCGCCAGCCACAACCCGGCGAGACCGCATCTCCGCGCCATAACGGCGATCGCGAAGTTATCGATCAGATTGCCAGTTGCTGATGCAAGCTCTTGTGAGCGGCCGTTTGGAGCCGGCCCGCAGCCTCGCCGGCAGTATCGAGCAATCCGCTTGCGCCGGCTCGCCATAGCAGGCGAGGACGGCAAGGTCGCCGGCGGCAAACGCACGCGAGCACATTGCAAGCGACATCCGCGAACGCGGCGCCGACTGGTCAGCCTCCGCCTCGGTGCCCGCATATGTCCGCGAGTCGAGCAGCGCCTTCGCCACGAAATGAGCAGAACGCCTTACGAGCATCGACCGCCGGCTGCTGCGCATGCGCGATGATGAGGCATGGTCTCGCAGCGGACCCGTTCCGACAGATGCTGCACCAGGGACGAGGCGGCCTTATCCAACAAGGCACCACTTGCGCTGTTTGTGGAGACGAGCGTCGGCTGCATCCATGCGGCTGCTTGAGTGGTGAAGACTCTGAACGACGGTTCCTACGGCGCTGCCGGCGCAATCGGCTGCTTGGGGGACGCGTGACGCAGTCAAAGCTCCCCTTGCCAAGCACGGAGCAGGCGAGTGAGAGAGCAGATGAATAGGCGTGTCGCCAATATTTTCGAATTGCTCTAATCGATTATAGTTGTGAGGAGCAATTTGAGACCATTTACTTGCGGCTCAAGTCACCCATAAAAGAAGGCAAGCACCGATTCGGTAGTTTATCCCCTGTCTTTCGCGTACTCGCGGCCGTGGCGCCGGGTGAACGATTGAAGACCGCCGGTCTCACTCGCAGGTGGGCGCCAGGGCGTGGGGCGGTTGGCAAGCCACAGGAGTAGGACAATGTCGAAGGATTCGGGTAAGGTCGATAATCACGGCGGCGGACCGGGCAAGATCGAGATCACGGTGGTGGTGAACGGCCAGCCCACGCAGGTCGAAGCCAATCCCAACCAGCCGCTTCACGTCATTCGTACCAAAGCCCTTGAGAACACGCAGAATGTCGCCCAACCAGCCGAGAATTGGGAATTCAAGGATGAGGCCGGCAACTTGCTCGATGTCGACAAGAAGCTTGGCGACTTCGGTTTCCCGAATACTGTGACCCTGTTCCTCAGCCTGAAGGCGGGCGTCGCAGGTGCCTAAACCCCAAAGTGTGGATCCGGAGGTCTCCCGAGCGAAGTTTGATCGGGAGATCGGCCGGTTCCGGCGATATGCTGATGTCTATCGGGCTCAGGGCTGCTTCTTGATCGAGGCGACCTTTCCGCGCGCTTTCTTCATTTTCGCAAGCCTCAAGTTAAAACCACGGGTGATCAGCGCAGCGAGCGAGGTCGACTTCACCGACTACGACTTAAGACCACCGTCCGTGGTCTTCGTCGATCCGTTTACGCGTCATCCGATTGCCCGGAAAGATCTATACCTGAAAATGCTTAGACGTCCGCCGCTGCCCGGAACGCCGCCGGAGATGATAGGAGCTCTCATCCAGCAGAACGCCGTGCCGCTGACGGACTTCATCCAGGCCAACAGTCCCGAGGACGAACCATTCCTGTGCATGGCGGGCGTCCGGGAATACCACGACAATCCAGCCCATTCAGGTGATCCATGGCTGCTTCATCGGGGTTCTGGCGAAGGCTGTTTGGCCTTCATCCTGGACAAGATCATCAAGTACGGAATCGTTCCTATAGAGCAGTTGCAGATTCAACTCCAACCGACAATCGTAGGAATGGTGGTATCCCCTCAGGCGATACAAGAATGACTGGTTTGAGAGATGTAACGATCGTGACTCTCCCGCGCGGCTGCATCTCGACCACGCATGGGCATCTGCGCTCAGTTGGTCGCGAAGGCAATGAGGGGATGGCGCTCTGGGTCGGCGTTCAGCAAGACCGGCACTTTGCCGTAACAGAGACGGTTATCCCGGCGCAGCGTCACATTCGGACAAACGATGGCGTTTGCGTGATCGTTGCGGCCGAAGAACTGCACCGGCTCAATGTCTGGCTCTACAAAAGCGGCCTGAAACTCTTGGCCCAGATTCACAGCCATCCGGGCCGCGCCTACCATTCGACGACGGACGACGCTTATGCGGTTGCTACCACGGTTGGGTGTCTGTCGCTGGTCGTGCCGAATTTCGCCCGCGAGCCTTTCGATTTTGCTCGGGTCGCCGCCTATCGGCTTGACGAAAAGGCCAAATGGAATGCGCTCCCTCCCGCGGCACTGTCGCGAATGATCATGATATCGAGTTGAACAATGGCATTCGCTAACTTCATCGATCGCGCCGCCACGGCGGCATCTCAGGTCCTGGCCGATTTTCATCTGGGAGACTTCAAAGCAGCTCTTGAAAAGCAGGTCGTGGCAGTCGCCTTCGACCATCAGGCCGCTTCCTGCGCCGAAGGCCAGGCGACACTAGATCTTGCGGTGAGATTGCTCGCTAGGCTCTACCCGGTTCTGGCGATAATCCCGCTGGACAGCGCGGCGAGCTCTCAAGCCCAAGCGCTGGAGCGCTTGGCAAAGTCGATCAATCCAAAAGTCGGCATCCGGCGTTCCGGCAAGTCTGCCACCGTCTGCGTCGTTGCAGGGGTAACGCGCCCATCACTCCGGTGCCCGATCTTTTTCGTGGGATCGGACGGTTGGGCGGCAAAGCTGTCGCGTACGGACCCGGTGGGCTCTGGCCCAAGTCTGCTGCCTTATGGAGCTGGCGCCGCCAGTTGCTTCGGCGCCGCCAACGTCTTTCGAACTATCTTCGCTGCCCAGTTGACCGGCGCCGAGTTGGACGAAACCATCGACCTCTCGCTATGCAGCTACGACAAGACCAAAGCCGGGGAGCCTGGCCCGATCGACTTCCCAGTCGACCTTGGCGAAACCCACCTCGTTGGGCTCGGTGCGGTAGGCCATGGCTCGCTTTGGGCGCTAGCGAGACAACCCGATCTCAAGGGTCGTCTGCATGTAATCGATCACGAAGCGATCGAACTCTCAAACCTGCAGCGCTACGCATTGGCTGGCCAGGCCGAGATTGGTATGTCCAAAGCGGTTCTTGCAGCCACCGCCCTTAGATCGACTGCCCTTGAGGTCGAGGCGCACCCTCTGACGTGGGCAGAATATGTTGCGCGCCGGGGCAATTGGGTCTTCGACCAAGTGGGTGTGGCGCTTGACACCGCCGCCGACCGTCTGGCTGTCCAAGGTGCACTGCCGCGATGGATCGCAAACGCTTGGACGCAGGAGCACGATCTCGGTATCTCCCGGCATGGTTTCGATGACGGCCAGGCTTGCCTTTGTTGCATGTACCTGCCATCCGGAAAATCCAAGGACGAGCACCAGCTGATTGCCGAGGAACTCGGAATACCGGAAGCACACGAGCAGGTGAAAACGCTCCTGCAGACCAATGCCGGAGTTCCCAACGACTTTGTAGTTCGCGTGGCTACAGCGATGGCTGTGCCGTTTGAACCGCTAGCCCCGTTTGTTGGCCAGCCCCTGCGCTCCTTTTATCAGCAGGCTATCTGCGGCGGTCTGGTGTTCCAGCTTAGCGAAGGAAGTCGCCGCGTTCGAACTGTGGTTCCGATGGCCTTTCAGTCGGTGCTTGCCGGGATTATGCTTGCCGCGGATTTGGTCAAACATAGTGCGGGGTTTCCCATGAGCCCGACGACGAGCACTCGGGTGAATCTTCTGCGCCCCCTTGGCTCTCACTTGCACGATCCGAAGGCCAAGGACTCCAGCGGCCGCTGCATCTGTAGCGACGACGATTTCATTGCCGCTTACAGGCGCAAATACGGCGAGCGCGTTGATCAGGTAAGCGATGTCTCGGCCGCCTAAGCAGACGCGCACCTCTCTGTAGACGCAGGGGGCGCGGCTTGTGGGCGTGACCATGGGCGCCATTATGACACGCTTGGCCCGCTCCTTTGGCGGCCTATCGTCCTCCGCGCATGATCCCTGTTGCCGACGTGATGATCCAGCACCAGCCGCCATGGCACCAGAGGCTGGTCAAACCTCCGTTGTTGGCCGGTTTGGACAGTGCTGCATCAGGTCTCGACCGACGTCTCGACAGTCAGGGCTGCTTCGACGGGTGTGAAGATGTCAACATCGACCCCAGGCGCCCGAATCGTCACAATCAGGGCGTACCGAGCCAGAGCGTCGACGCGTTCCAGGTAAGGCTTCTCCTTCCACCAGCCCCCGACCGGGAACACGCCGATCGCGTCACGCTCGGCGAGATCGGCGGCGCTGCCCGACCAGAAATCGGCGTGCAACGAGCCGCGATCGCGGAAGGTGGGAAGGTGCCGAGCAGCCACTCTTCTCCGCCTCCAGCAGGCGCCCCTTCCTCCTCGTCCCGAGCGGCCTGATTGATGCGGGCTCGGAATTCGTCGACTGTCTCGGTCGCTGACTTTACTCTGAACCGAAGACCATGGGACGCGTAACGATGCCGGCGGGTCCATCCGCGTTCACCGGGGTTGGGTTCGATGAAATAGGACAGCGTGACGCGGAGCTCGACCTGGGCAGCGCCGAGCGCCGCGAGCTGCTCCTTCGGCCAAGGCAGGCGATGCAGCTTCATGTCACGCGTTTTGGCAGCCGCGCCGCCCTCGCGCTGGAAAGGCTGAAGCTCATCTTCAACGATAAGCGTGAGGTCGTTCACCGTTGACAGAAGCGCGCGCCCAAGATCTGGCACGCCGTAAAGCCGCACGAGCGCCTGGATCTCGCCCTTCGCTCCGTTGCACGCATCGATGCGTGCGCGCATCGCCGGAGTCCATTCGGCCGAGTGGACGATCAGGGCGCGAACCGTTTCAGGCCACAGCTCGGGGCGCGCTGATAGAATCAGTCCCGCCATCCGTGCGGCATGGGCCGTTGCCGCGCTCGTATCTCCGAGGGTGGTGAAGTGGCGCAGTTCGGGTCGATAGAAAGTGGTCAATATCTGCAGATCGTCGATCGGCTCGCCAGGCAACACACCGTCATGGGCGAGATTGCCGCCTTCGAAGACGACCTCGGGCTTCACCGGCCACTGCCTGTCCCAAACGACCGAAGTGCGACTGCGCGGCGAGAGCTCGCCGACCGGCGCGATCGGAGCGTAGCCCGCAAAGTCGGTGTCAATGATATCGACCTTTTCTGTGAAAGCGCCGACCGTCAGCGCATTCCAGGCCTGAGAAGGATCATCGACTGCTTCCAGATCGTTGCGCGTCAAATGCTCGGCCGGCATGAGGTCATCGCCGATGTTGCCGGCAGAGAGAACGATCAAGCGTCGCTGCTCCTCTTCGAAACAGAGTTGGTCGATAGCGGCAGACCACGATGTGGGCCTTCCACGCGCCGGACTGGCGCTTGTCACAGCCATTGCGATCGCGCGGCGGCGCTCCGGCGCCTGCACCTCGGCGCGGGCGATCGCTTCCGCGGTGATCGCGCCATAGAGTTCTGGATCGTTTGCCTCGTCTTCTGGCGGAAGGATACGGACACTCTCCAGCCGAAAGGGCAATGGAACTGGATCGCCTCCGACCAGGAGCGGGACCAGATCACCGTACAGGCCGACACCTGCCATTCGCGTCCCGTGGCCGCTCCACGCAGGTGTGTCGTCGCTGCCCCATGCCGGTTTGACGGTGTGCCAGTCTTCAACGGCAAGTGCGGGTTCGATCAACGGGTGGGTGCGACGTACGCCGCTGTCGAGAATGCAGACCGCAATATCGGATTGAGGCGGTCTGACGCGCCCGAGAAGCTCGTCGCTCCAGTCCCTTTGCTCCGCGCCACCAAGGCCCATGAAGAAGGACGGCGTATCCTTCGCGCGCCGCAGCTCGGCGACGACATCGCTGTGCGCAATCATGCGGTCGAGCATTGCCGTGCTGGCGAGTGCCAGCATGACCACCCGCTCCGGAAACCTGACCGCATGCGTGCGCAAAGTGATGTTCAGGGCTTCGGCAATGTGCTCGAAGTTCTCGCGGCGACCGTCGCGCAGCCAGACTTCCCACCACACCTGCTCGTCAGCGGCCTGGGGGAAGAGGTCGTCGTGGTCGGTAAACAACGATCGTGCAGTCGCCAGCCTGACTGTCTCCATGCGGGAGACGAGCGGCTCGTTGCGCGGTCTGCCGCGGTCAGTGTCAACGTCTCGATACGCCTCGACTTTCCGCAAATAATAGGCTTGCGCGCTTTGCGGCAGGAACACCGACGCTGTGATGGGAGCACCGGGTTGAGTTGGCTCATGGACGGCGACCAGCTCCATGTGCTGGCGACGATCGGCCAACTGGTCGAGGGCCGCCCGTCCGGACATGGGCAGATCGATCTCGAGGTAAAAGCCAGGCGTGCCGACCGACAGCTGGGGGTCACGCGCCGCAATCTGCTGGCGTGCACTTTCGACCGCTTGTTCGATGGATTGCGTCAAGGCCGCAGCATGCGACGCCCGATCACGCGCCGGCAGCGGCGGTGCATGTATAAGTTGGTTGGGCCGCCGATAGGCTTCCCGAATGCCGTTGTTGCGAAGGTGGATATGGGCGCGGTCGCGCGGAAAATCGTCTGCCATTATGATCTGTGCTGTCGCTACTCAGACAGCGAAGCCTGCCGGCGTTCCTTCAGAGCGTCGATGAGCGCTTCCGAGGTGATCCGCTTCCCCCCCCGCAATATGATGGTTTTTGCAGCGTCGTCGGCCGCGCGGGTGATCTCGGCCTGCGACAGTCTCTCTGCCTGAGAGATCGCCTCGTTCCAGGCAAGCCCTCTGGTGTCGAAGCGGTCGAGTCGAGCCCGAAGCAGCGCCTCGATAATCGGCCGATCGGGCACGGCGTATTCGATGACATCGTCGAAACGGCGGAACAAAGCTCTGTCGAGCAGCTCGGGATGATTTGTTGCCGCAATAATCAGGCTGTGGCTGTCGTCTTGCTCGAGAAACTGCAGAAACGAATTCAGCACGCGCCGAATCTCGCCAACATCCTGGCGTTCGCCTCGACGCGCGCCGATGGCATCGAATTCGTCAAAGACAAAGAAGTAGACGCCCCGCGTCGCCTGCATTGCATCAAAAACAAGCCGCAGCTTTCCGGCAGTCTCTCCCATGAACTTGGTGATCAAACCATCGAGAACGATCATGAAAAGGGGCAGATGAAGCTCCCCGGCCAATGCCGATGCGGTCATCGTCTTGCCTGATCCTGGCGGGCCGACCAGAAGCAGTTTGCGACGGGGAACAAGCCCGTGCTCGCGCAAGCTTGCTTGTTGGCGCTGCTCTCCCAGCACGCGGTGCAGGCGCGAGCGCAGACTGTCCGGCAAAATCATGTCGGTCAGTCGCAGGTCCGGATAGCGCACATGCAGGAGGCCTGCGAGTTCGCCCTTTGGCTGAAAAAGGGGAACCGGCCGACTGCTCTTGGCAATCCGGGCGTCCCTGCTCTTGGCTGCGTCGACCAGATCCTTGAGCTCCTGAGCAAGCTTGCCATGGCCTTGACGTGCCTCATGCGCAGCAAGCTGCATCGCGATAGAGAGGAAACGATCCTCGTCGCCGGCAATGTGGCTTTTAAGCAGCGTCACGATATGGCGGGCCGTGGTCATGGCTCTCTTCTGGGGTATCCGTTTACTTGGCGAAGCGCATGCAACCTAAACGCTTTCAACGGCGATTTGTATCGCGCAATGGTGTTTTTTCTCTTGTCGATGTTCGCCCGTGGCAACTTCAGCGGTGAACTGTTGCGCCGCGGTCATAGGCCAGCCGGAATAACGCCGGCCAGCAGACAACAGTCCGCATCTTCGAGCGCTCGAAGTCTGGCCACTCACGCAGCGTGTCGGGTCCGAACGCTCCAAAGCCGCCCCGCCTGGCAGGTCCATGCGACCGATTGCGGGCGTGCGGCCATAAGGTCTACGCGGGCTCGCATGGCTGCCCGCGCCGCTGGCTAAAAAGCTGTACACCATCTCACGAAACACCAGGTCCGCTCCTTTGCCGGCCGACGGTCCATGAAATCCCCTCCCCACTCACGACACCGGAGACCTCCTTGCCCACATGGCGCTCAAGCACCGGCCGCCATGGCACCAGCGTGAACTCGCGCGACTTTTCAACGACCGCATATTTTCCGCTGGCAAGCTCGACGGAGCGGCGGAGCGTACCCTCTACTCGTCCTCCGGATCGCGCTTCGGCATAGGGCAGGCCAAGTTCCTCCGACAGTTGGCCAGCAACACGGTTCAGTTCTCGCTGGCGCAGGATCGAAAGCATGTTGGCTCGATAGACGATCCCATCCTGTTCTTTATGCGCGAGGCCTTGCGCGATCAGCCACTGCCGCCGGCGAGCTTGCGCCTCTCTCACGTCGCGGCCGAAGCCGGATCCGTGCAAAGGCTCGGGTCTATCGGCAACCAGCTCCCGGTCGAGCCAGGTGGCGCCGTTGAAGCTGACCTGTCGCTCCAGCGCCATTGAGGAGAGCTTGTCGGCAACGACAGGCTCGGCCCTGGCCCGCTGGCCCTCATAATTCGCGACGCGATCGAGATGGTCCGGCGCGATGAGCCAGGTGCCGTTCGGCTCTCGCTCGACGCCGCCGGTCGCGCGGCGGATCGCCTCCAGCCGCCGCACATGCGTTCGCGCAAAGCTCTCGGTGGCGGATGGGTCATGCTTCAGGTGCATATCGACGTCGTAACGGCCGCCATGCGCGGCGGCGATTTCGGCGATGGTACGATCGACCTGCCTCGGCTCGGTGTTCCTTGGCGCGACACGCACGATGCAGCCATTAGGCATCGTTTCCATCGCCTCGCCTCTACCGATGTTGATCCAATGGCTCTTACCGTCGACGGCGTCGACGATCATGTAATGGCGGTCATTGATCTCGTCGGCCAGTCCACGCGCGACAACGCGACCGACGAGAGACTGGACGGGCTCGTCGGCTCGATCGTGGATCACCCAGTCGGCGGTACTGCGGGCAAGCCCCTTGCCGGTCAGTTCGCGGTGCATGGTCTTGATGATGTCGCCGCGTTCGCCGGTGCGGCGCAGCGTGGCTTCGAGCTCATCGTCGAGGCGCCAGGAGCCAGCGCCGACCTCCGCGGCCAGACCCATCCGCTCGAGCTTGCGCAGCCGTCCCTGGTGCAGCGTCTGGCGAATGGCGTCGGGACCGCCCGGCGAGACCAGGCCGTCATCATCACGCATGCTGAGCAGCCGACGGTCGATGCTGGTGAAGCGTTCCTGCTCCATTTCCCGGCGCAGGCGAAGCTCAATCTCGCGGTCGGTTCGCGGACCGAGATCGAGGCTGACCAGCTCGGCCGCCCGCTCGCGGATGCCAGATGAGATATATTCGCGCGCGATGACCAGGTTCTCGCCACGGTCGTCCCTGCCACGGACGATGATGTGGCTGTGCGGGTGGCCGGTGTTGAAATGATCGACCGCGACCCAGTCGAGCTTCGTGCCGAGGTCTTCCTGCATCTGCGCCATGAGCCGCCGCGTCAGCGCCTTGAGGTCGTCGTACTCGATGCCGTCTTCGGCAGCGACGATGAAGCGGAACTGATGGCGGTCGCCGTCCGCGCGATCGATGAACGCCTTGCCGTCGACGCGGCCGCTGTCGGCGCCGTAGAGCTCGCCAGGTTCACCTTCGCGGGTGACCCCGTCGCGCTGAAGATAGCGTAGATGGGCACGCGCCCCGTCCGCGCCCTTGCCGGCGAGCTTGACGACCCGCGCCTTGACGATCACCCGGCGCTGGCGGAAGGCGGCATACCGGTCGCGCGATTTCAGCAGTGCGGCGGCCGCCCCGCCGCGCCCTGTCCGGCTTCCGGTGAAGCGACCACCGCGTTGCGGCCGGCCGCCAGCCCGGTTGATCGCCGCACGAACCTGGCCGGCATAGCGTTTGCCGGCCTTCGAGCCGCGCGACCCGATTTTGCCGAGCTTCGGCCTGAACTCGTCATCCTTAATGCGAGCCTCCCAGACATATCAAGCAAAATCAGACACTTACACGTCCAACCCTCTTGGCACCGGCGGCAGCCTCCCGGAAAAACGATGTGCAGACAAAGATTTAACCGCCTCCTGGAGGCGGTACCTTTATCTTGCCGTACGCGCCCAGCCCCGCCAGACGCGCCCCCGTCCGCCATGGCTAACGCACCGGCTCCTTCGGCTGCGCGCCGTCCTTGCCGAGCGGCACGAAGAGATCGCCGTTTCGCACGCCTGAGTGAACACCGTCATGAATGAAGAACAGCGACCGTCCGAGAGGAGCGATTTGCGCCTTTGGAGCGACAGATTGGCTTTCGAACGCCTCGATGTCGGCCGCCGAAACTCCGGCCGCCTTGAGTTGGTCGAGGTACTCGACGGTCTCTTCTGGCAGCGGTTTGCCACGCTTCAAATGCCCGGCGTAGCGCTCGGGACCGGCATTGTAGGCGCCAAGCAGGCCAGGAAATCCGAAGCGGTCATACATGGCACTGAGATAGGCCGTACCGGCCAGGATATTGTCGCGCGGATCGTGGGGGTTAGGCCCAAGGCCGTGTTCGACCCGCATCTCTTCATAGGTGCCGGGCATCACCTGCATGAGGCCCATGGCGCCAGCGGGGGAGGTGATGGGGCGGCCGCCGCGCATTGTCTTGCCGCCGCTTTCGGCAGCCATGACGGCATAGATCCAGGCTTGGGGAATATGGAAGCGCCGGCTTGCTTCCGATACCAACGTCTGCCACTTTCGCAGCTGCGGACTTTGGGAGATGGCGACCGGCTCAGCGCCGGTCGAGGCGGAACAGGCGCATGGCGCAATGGCGATCATGCCCAACAAGAGGAGGGTCACTCGGTCCATAGTGGTACGAGCCTCCCGATGACATTTTGAGTGGGAACAGGCCCGAAATAGCGGCTGTCGAAGGAGCGGTTTTTGTCGCTGCCGAGCAGGAAAACCTCGTTATCGCCGAGCGCTCGGCAGCCGTTCCACCATGGCAAAGGTCGGCCTTCGGCGTCGATTTTGAGCCGGCGCGCGACGATGTCGCCGCCGATGATGATGGCGTCATTGAAGGCGCAGACATTATCGTCCGGCAGCGCTGCAAGACGTTTTGCCAGCGGCACATTGCGAGGCAGATAGCTGCGCTCGGCGGCGAGATACGCCGCGTATTCAGGCGGGCGCACGAGCACGAGATCGCCACGCGCCAGCGCTCCCGCAGCGATGCGGTAAAGGCCGATCGGCGCGCTGGCCGAGGCGTTCCAGACCAGCCAAGGGGTGGGCTTTCCCAGCGCCGTGAAGCCCAAAAGACCGAGACCGGCCGCGGCCAAGGCGACCGTCTTACGGGCTCGAACACGCCTCAGGCGGCTGCCGATCAGATGGATGGAAGGGCGCCGCCTCATGAACGGCCTCCCGTGCCGCCCTGGCCGGAACCGGCCTTGCCATCGCCGGCGATGGAGTGCTGCGGGTTTCCTTTCGACCAATGGTCGAGTTCGTCGATGTGATAGCGGACATAGCGGCCGTGCTTGCGGAATTTCGGGCCGCCGCCCTTGAGCCGCATCTTTTCGAGCGTGCGCTGGGAAAGCCCTATATAGAAGGCGGCTTGGGCTGTGCTGAGAAACGGGCTGCCCTTTTTCGCGCGGGCCGCGCGTTCGTTTTCGTCTTCCATGATGATCCTCGTTTCGCTTCGGACAAGCGAGGGCGAGGATGGGCGAGGGAGATCGTCTCGGGGACGGGCGAAGAGTCGGGGGAGAGTTTTCGCCGCCCTTTAGGGCGGACGGGGTTTGGGTGGAACTCCTGGGAATGAGCCCCGCGCCGGGGCTGCGGCGCGAGGCTCTTATCTCGGCCGGTCAGTCGGCCGGCTTCCAGATGATGGCGTAGGTGTCGTGATCGTCCTGGCCGGCGGCGCGGCCGAGATTGGCGTAGAGCTTGCGCGGTCCGAACTCCGGCGCTGCAATCGACAGGCTCACATAATCCTTGCCGGAAGTCTCGCCGGTGCGGATCCAGCCGGCGCCGACTTCGACCCCTTGCGTAAGCACCCGGAAGTCGGGATGGTTATCGGCGCTCTTGGCCTGGTTGGGGACGATATCGATGTCGGCGCGGACGCTGAGCGTCTTGAGCTGGCCCTTGTAGGCGCCGTTTTCCTGCTTGTTGACGTAACCGATCGCGGTCATTTCGAAGTCTCCTTTTGTGGTTTCGCCGGGGACCATCCCCTGCGATGGCGCACCGTAATGGGCGCGTCAGGACCGCCTGAATCCGACAGGGCCGCAGCGACAGTGAAGGACCCGAGCGGGCAGCTTTTTTGTGAGCGAAGCGGCGCGAGGAAGCCGCCGCAGGCGGCGGGGAAAAAAGCTGACGGCGCGAGGGTTTCGGGCGGCCGGACCCGCCCATAGGTCGACAAGCCAGCCGCAGGGATGGTCCTTGGAGAGAGCATGGAGACCGCTCGCCAAGTGCGGTCTGTCAGCCAAGCAGGACGCCGGGATGAAACGGCCTGCAAAGATGCTGCGCCCTTATGCCGGATCGAGATCGTGCCAGCGGGTCGGGCGCCAGAGCAGACATCCGGCATGGTGCGATCTATGAAAGCAGGGCTCGCCAGCGGGAATTTAATACGCGAAGGGGCCAAAGTAAGGCTGGATGAGAAGCCGGTGCTACCTGCAGGTCCAGTGTCATGTGGCGGCGCTCGGGAAACCGCTACGCAATGTAACGCGCTCTTATGAGGCGAACAGACCGGCCCCAAAACCGATCGACCGGTGGTCGGCACGAAACGCGTCATGCCTGTCCGAAAGCTGACAGTGGCAGAAGACGCATGTCGGGTTCCGCACAATTGACCATGCTGGATTTGTGAGGTTTTCAGGGAGAGCCATGCGTTCACTTCCCAGTGAGCTTTGGCACGGCATTTGCTCTTGAGATGTGGCAACACGGATCGAAGGTTGACTGCATGCACAAGCGCGAGATGAGCAATGCTCTCCTTTCCTGGAGGCTTGGCAGCAGATTCGATTTGACGTTGCGAGGAGCTTCAGCCGCTCGCGGCGGAAGTGATCTCAAATCTGAAGGCACCGTTGGGGCCGCAGCCATCAAACACATCTTTCTCTTTTTCGCAGCTCGTCTTCAACGCGATGCGGACTTCTTCGCGTCGACGGCGGCCGAAGGTGGAGAAGGGGCTCGACTTGCAAAAAGGAGTTGTCAATGACGTCTTACGTTCGCACCAACAGCCCGGCGCAGGTGCGCTCACTGTCCACCTTTGGCAAGCATCTGCAAAGGAGCGTGCTGACGGCGACGCTGCTTGCCGCGGCTTCGACGGGAAGTGAAGCGCAGCCCTATGTTCGTGCTGACGGCAGCACGATTGACGACTTGGAAGCGGCGCGCGCAAGTTGGCGTCATGACGCCGAATTCAATGGAAATGTGGGGCTCGCAGCCATCAACACGGATGCCGCGTATGCGTTGGGTTCCACGGGGAGGGGGCCAGAGCTCCTCGCCTGCCCTCGTCCGTCTTGACGAGTGCCCGATTACAGCCTACCTCACTATCGCGTTAGCACTCGTCCATCGCGAGTGCTAACAAAAACCCCTCAACATCCGCACCAGGGAAAAATCCGAAAATGGCAAAGTCGAAGTTCCGCCCGCTGCATGACCGCGTGGTCGTTCGCCGGGTCGAATCCGAATCCAAGACCGCTGGCGGGATCATCATCCCCGACACGGCAAAGGAAAAGCCGCAGGAAGGCGAGATCATCGCCGTCGGCTCCGGCGCTCGTGACGAAGCTGGCAAGCTGGTCCCGCTGGACGTCAAGGCCGGCGACCGCATCCTGTTCGGCAAGTGGTCGGGCACCGAAGTCAAGCTCAATGGCGAAGACCTTCTGATCATGAAGGAATCCGACATCATGGGCATCATCGGCTGATATCAGGCCTTTCCCCGTCAACTGAATTCCCGGGCTCGATTGAAGCCCCTGCCAGGAGCTAAAAATGGCTGCCAAAGACGTAAAATTCTCCCGCGATGCCCGCGAGCGCATGCTGCGCGGCGTCAACATCCTCGCTGACGCGGTGAAGGTCACGCTCGGCCCCAAGGGCCGCAACGTCGTCATCGACAAGTCGTTCGGCGCCCCGCGCATCACCAAGGACGGCGTTACCGTCGCCAAGGAAATCGAGCTTGAAGACAAGTTCGAGAACATGGGCGCGCAGATGGTCCGCGAAGTTGCTTCGAAGACCAACGACATCGCCGGCGACGGCACCACGACCGCAACCGTTCTGGCGCAGTCGATCGTCCAGGAAGGCCACAAGGCGGTTGCCGCCGGCATGAACCCGATGGACCTGAAGCGCGGCATCGACCTCGCGGTAACCGACGTCGTTGCGACGCTGATCAAGAACGCCAAGAAGATCAAGACCTCGGAAGAGGTTGCCCAGGTCGGCACCATCGCCGGCAACGGCGATGCTTCGGTCGGCTCGATGATCGCCGAAGCGATGCAGAAGGTCGGCAATGAGGGCGTCATCACGGTCGAGGAAGCCAAGACTGCTGAGACCGAACTCGAAGTCGTCGAAGGCATGCAGTTCGACCGCGGCTATCTCTCGCCCTACTTCGTCACCAACGCCGACAAGATGGTTGCGGATCTGGAAGACGCTTACATCCTTCTCCACGAGAAGAAGCTCTCCAACCTGCAGGCCATGCTGCCGATCCTCGAGGCTGTCGTGCAGACCTCGAAGCCGCTGGTCATCATCTCGGAAGACGTCGAAGGCGAGGCTCTGGCCACGCTAGTCGTCAACAAGCTACGTGGCGGCCTGAAGATCGCCGCCGTCAAGGCGCCGGGCTTCGGTGATCGCCGCAAGGCCATGCTGGAAGACATCG